>NZ_DBNHWK010000075.1:0-57417 GCF_057140465.1 Gaiella sp. | reverse complement strand
GGCCGCCGCGGGCTCCTCCGGCGCGCTCTCGGCCGCCGCGGGCTCCTCCGGCGCGCTCTCGGCCGCCGCGCCGGCCGTCTCCGGTGACGTCTCGGCCACCATCTCCTCGGCCGTCACCTTCGACCGTCCCGCGGCGATCCCGTCGGCGACGGCCCGGACGATGAGCGCACACGAGCGGATCGCGTCGTCGTTGCCCGGGATCACGTAGGTGGCCTCGTCGGGGTCGCAGTTCGTGTCGACGAGAGCGATCACCGGGATCGTGAGCCGCCGCGCCTCGTTGACGGCGAGCTGCTCGGTCCGCAGGTCGACGATGAAGACCGCGTCGGGTTGCCGCTTGAGGTCGGCGACGCCTCCGAGATTCGCCTCGAGCTTCTCCAGATCACCCTCCATCGAGATCCGCTCCTTCGCCGGCAGCAGGTCGAGCTGCCCTTCCTGCTTCAGGCGCCGCAGCTCGTGGAGGTAGGCGATGCGGTCGGAGATCGTCCGCCAGTTGGTGAGCAGGCCCCCCAGCCAGCGGTGGTTGACGAAGGGCATGCCGACCCGGGTCGCCTGCTCGGCGACCGCATCCTGCGCCTGCTTCTTCGTCCCGACGAAGAGCACGACTCCGCCGCGCTCCGCGATGTTCCGCGCGAAGTCGTGTGCCGCCTGGGCCAGCGCCTGTGTCTGCTGGAGGTCGATGATGTGGATGCCCCCGCGCTCGGCGTAGATGAAGCGGCGCATCTTCGGGTTCCAGCGCCGCGTCTGGTGACCGAAGTGCACTCCGGCCTCGAGCAGCTCCTTCATGGAGACGACTGCCAAGGGATCAGCCCCTTTCGGTTGGTTTCGCTACGTCGGCCGGCGGATCCGAACGGAACCGGGCGGAACGCCGCGGCACCGCCGTCCGGATTGCCCACCGGGTGGTCGGAACGGGACGGCGACATCGTAGCGGCTCGCGACGGTCGCCACGATCTCGCCGCCCCCGGGGAGCTCAGCCTCGCGCGCGCTCGAGGGCCGAGGCGAGGTCGTCGGGCAGCGGCGACCGGACGTCGACGTCCTCCCCCGTGATCGGATGACGGAAGCGGAGGCGGTGGGCGTGCAGGAACTGACGGTCGAGACCGAGGTCGCCGCCGATGCCGTACACCGGGTCACCCGCAACGGGCAGGTCGATCGCAAGGAGGTGCACCCGGATCTGGTGTGTCCGGCCCGTCTCGAGGCGGACCTCGAGGAGGACGTGATCCTCCAGCTGCTCGACGACCTCGAACCACGTGACGGCGTCCCGGGGGGTGGCGGTGTCGAGCGACATCCGCGTACGGTCGCGGCGGTCACGGCCGATCGGCGCCTCGATGCGGCCGGTGCGCGACCGTGGGCGACCGCGTGCGAGCGCGAGGTACCGGCGGTCGAGCTCCCGTCGCCGGACGATGTCCGTCAGGAGCTCGTGCGCGCGCGGAGAGCGCGCCACGACGAGCAGGCCCGACGTGTCCCGATCGAGGCGGTGGACGATGCCGGGGCGCTCGTCGTCTCCGCCTGCGGCTCCGACAGCCAGCAGGGCGTGCGCCATGGTCGGCTCCTGCGGGCGGCCGGCGGGATGGACGACGAGCCCCGCCGGCTTGTCGACGACGAGCAGGTGCTCGTCCTCCCAGAGGATGGGGATCGCGATCGGCGCCGGCTCGAGAGCGACCGCCTCCGGGAGGTCGACGGCGACCTCCTCCCCGGCTGCGAGGCGCCGGCTCTTGCGCCCAGGGGCACCGCCGACGGTCACCGCGCCGGTCGCGAGCAGGCGCTCCGCCTCCGCGCGCGACGCGATCTCCGGCCGGTCGGCGAGCACGCGGTCGAGCCGCGAGCCGCTGTCCTCCTCAGGGACGGGAAAGCGGAGCGTCGCCAACGCGCGAGCTCGTCCGGTCGGCCGCGACGAGGGAGACGAAGAGCAACGCGACGCCGACGGTGATGAAGGTGTCCGCGAGGTTGAAGGCGGGCCAGTAGTCGACGTCGAGGAAGTCGGTGACGTACCCGAGCCGGACGCGGTCGACGAGGTTCGAGACGCTGCCTCCGAGGACCAGCCCGAGCGCGACGGTGAGGAGCGGGTGGCGCTGCGCGGAACGGGCGAAGAACACGACCATCGCGCCGACCGCGATCGTCGTGACGGCGATCACGGCCGTGGTCGAGTCCGCGAAGAGGCCGAACGCGATCCCCGTGTTGCGGACGTGGTTGATCGCGAACGGGCCGAGCACGGGAACGCCGTCACCGAGGGCGAGCGTCGAGCTGACCGTCCACTTCGTGAGCTGGTCGGCGGCGACCGCTGCCCCCATGACGAGGACGAGGGACAGCCAGTTCGTCCACGAGGCGCCGAGCGGCCGCTCGACCGTGGAGAGCGGGCGGAGCGCGTTCGTCGCGGACCCGACGCGGACGTCGAGCGACCTCGACCGCTCCTGCGTCGCGGGCTCCGTCACGCGCGCTCCTGCCGCCGCTTGTCGTCGAGGCAGAGCGTCGCGTACGGGACGGCCTCCAGTCGCTCCTCCGGGATCTCCGCTCCGCACACCTTGCAGCGCCCGTAGGTCCCGGCGTCGATGCTGGCGAGGGCGTCGTCGATCTCCACGAGGATGTGCCCGGCGTTCTCCCCGAGCGTCTGATCCATCTCCCGCTCCAGGACGTCCGATGCGTGATCCGCCATGTGCTGGTCACCGGCTGGGCTGTTGATCTCGCTGGCGTCCTCGTCGTCGCGGATGATGCCCTCGGCCGCAGCGGTCAGCCGGTCGCGGAGCTCCAGCAACTCGGCTCGTCGGGTGTCGAGATCGACGTTCACGGTGACTCCTTTCCTGCGGCGAGCCGCCGCTCGGCTTCCTGGGAGGTGACGCCCGTCAGCTCGACGACCTTGTCCCGCGAGGTCATCCCGCCGACGACGCGGACGTTCGGACGTGCGATGCCCATGGTCTCGGACAGGAGGGTGACGACGGCGTCGTTCGCCCGTCCCCGCTCGGGGGGTGCCGAGACCCGGATCTTCCATGCGTCCCCGTGCCGGCCGACGATCGCCGGGCGGTCGGCGCCGGGGGCGACACGAAGGCGCAGGCGAACAGCGCGGCGCTCCATGCCCCAAGGATAGACGGGGGTGGATTTCCTCAGCCGGCGATGCGACGGACGCCGGGGTCGGTCGTCTCCGTCTCGGCCGGCGATCCGACCTGCGTCGGTCGAGTGGGGACGGTCACCGTCGTCTCCCCGGGCATGGTGTCGACGACCTCGAGCGCGGACCGCAGGAGGAGACGGATCTTCCGGACTTCTGCCAGCAGCGTCTCCTTCTCGGCGATCGCCTCCCGGAGGATCCTCCTCGCCTCGGCGTTCGCCTCGCCGACGATCACGTCTGCCTCGCGACGTGCCTGATCGCGCATGTCGTGAGCCGCTCGCTCGGCCGAGACCAGTGTCGAACGGAGGAGCGCCTCGAGCTCGACATGACGGTTGAGCTCGGTCTCGAGCGCCTCGACGCGCTCCATGAGCTCGGCACGCTCGCGCCACACCGCCTCGAAGCTGTCGGCGATGTCCTCCATCACGCGGTGGACGGTCGCGCGCTTGTAGCCGAGAAGCCCTCGACGGAGCTCGATGTGTCTGATCTCGACCGGTGTCAGCGGCATGGCGGTACTCCCTTCTGGCTACAGGATGCGCCCGATGAGCGCATTGACGAGGCGTTGGAGGATGATCAGCGCGAAGATCGCCACGATCGGCGAGAGGTCGAGCGGGCCGAGCGGCGGGATGAACCGACGGAACAGTCGGAGGTACGGGTCGCAGATGTCGAAGAGAAAGCGTCGGACGCGCTCGACGAACGACGAGTACGGAAGCCGGATCCACGACAGCAGCACGTACGCGAAGACGAGGAGGATGTAGACGCCGACGAAGACGTCGACGAAGCGCTGGACGGACGACGCTGCGTCCGCGAGCAAGAGCAGGATGACGGGTGATCCGCCCACGAGGCGACGTTCGGCGCCGCGGCGCGGTTCCCTACGCCTGGTTGAAGAAGCCGCTCCCCCCACCGAGCGCGCGTGCGCGCTCCTCGGCGGAGAGCTCCACGTTCCGTGGTGTGAGGAGGAACACCTTGTCGGCGACGCGCTGCATGCTCCCGTCGAGCGCGTAGGTGAGACCGCTCGCGAAGTCGATGAGGCGCTTCGAGAGCTCGTTGTCGGCGCTCTGGAGGTTCAGGATCACGGGGATCTGGTCCTTGAACTTGTCGGCGATCTGCTGTGCGTCGTTGAAGCTCCGGGGCAGGACGAGGTGGACCTTCACCTGTGCGCCGGAGTCGACTCCACGGAGCCGGGCCCGGCGGGAGGAGGTCGGCGTCGGCGTCGGCTGCACCGCCGTGCCGGAGAGGCTCTCGCTGTCCGTCCAGCTGTCGGGATCGCTCGGGCGTTGCAGCCGGCGCACGTTGTGGCGGGTCCGTGCCCGTGACTCGCGCTCGGCCACTTCGTCGGTGACGAGCTCGTCGTCGTCCCAGTCCTCCTCCTCGGCGATCCCGAAGTAGACGAGCGTCCGGCTCCACATGTCGGAGAGGCCCATGACGCGTGCATCCTAATGGAGCGGCCGGATCGGCTCGATCCCCGAGGCCGCCCCGCGGCCGATCACGCGAAGAGGACGGAGCCGACCCGGATCAGCGTGGCGCCCTCGTCGACCGCCACCCGCCAGTCCTGCGTCGTCCCCATCGACAGCTCCTCGAGGCCGTGGTCGACCGCGAGCTCGCGCAGGCGACGGAACCACGGTCGCGAGTCCTCGGGGTCGGCGGTGAGCGGAGGCATCGTCATCAACCCGCGAATGAGCCCGGGGTACCGATCCAGGTACCCGGCGATCTCGTCGGGGGCGATACCCCCCTTCGTGCTCTCACCGCTCAGGTTGACCTCGAGCAACGCCGGGATCGTGAGGCGGCGGGCCGAGGAGTCGCTGTCGAGCGAGTGGACGAGCTCGCAGTGGCGGTTGACGACCTTCACCTTGTTCGACTGGAGGTGGCCGATGAAGTGCCACCGGAAGGCGTCGCCGTAGACGGCACGCTTGCGCTCCAGGTCCTGGGCACGGTTCTCGCCGACCACCTCGACGCCCGCGTCGGCGAGGATCGCCATCTGGTCGACCGGGACGTACTTGGTCGCCGCGACGACCGTCACGCCGGGGCCGGCCACGGCCCGGATCTCGTCCAGGCGCCGCCGCACCTCGTCGGCGGTCACGGTCGCAGCTCCTCGGCGAGCGCGAGCAGGGACTCCCGGTCGTTCCGGGCGGGATCCTCGAGCACCACGTCCAGGAGCGCCCGCAGGACCGTTCCGAGCTCGGGGCTCTCGCGGAAGCCTGCCGCGATCAGGTCGGCGCCGCCGATCGCGAGGTCACCGACGCGGTGCGGGCTCCCCTGCGCACGCTCGAGCGCCGCGCGCAGGGCGACGATCGTGTCACGTTCGGCGGCAGGGACGTCCTTCACCGAGAGGTCGGCCTGCTTGTGGGTGACGAGGTCGTACGCCACGGCGTCGCCGTGCGTGGCGAGGAAGCGACGGGCGTACACGTCGTCGACCGCGTCCACGCGGAATGCGTGCTCGCGCACGAGCGTCGTCACGCGGCGCTGCATCCGGGCCGGATAGCGGAGGCGGCGCAGGATCGACTGTGCGATCACCGCCCCGGCGGCCGCATGGCTGCCACCGCCGGCCTCTGCAGCCGGCTTCCCGACGTCGTGGAGGAGGGCGGCGAGCCGAACGGCGAGAGGCGCTCCGAGGTCGGCGGTCGCCTGCACGACGGCGATCATGTGCTCGTCGAGCGGGAGCGGCTGGCGGTCGCTCCCGAGCGAGAGCCCGATCACGGCCGCGTACTCCGGAACGACCTCGACGAGCACGCCGGTCTCGCGCGCGAGGCGCAGGGCGAGCCCGGGACGCTCGCCGAGGAGCAGCTTCGACAGCTCGCCGAGCCCGTCCGCCGCCAGGCCACCACCGATGCGCTCCGCCGACACGTGGCGGAGCCCCATCGCCTCGAGGCGCATGCGCGCGAGCGTGTCGCCCGTCGGCGTGAACCCGAGCTGCGAGACGAGGCGCAGCCCACGGAGCAGGCGCAGCGGATCCTCCACGAACGCCTGCGGCGACAGCACCCTGAGCTCACGTCGCGCCAGGTCGACGAGCCCGCCGAAGGGATCGACCAGCTCGCCCGTGTCGAGACGCCGGGCGAGCGCGTTGATCGTGAAGTCGCGGCGGGCCATGTCGTCGGCGACCCCGATTCCCGGGTCGCTCACGATCTCGAAGTCGCGGTGCCCGGGCCCCGTCGAGCGCTCGGCGCGCGGAGGGGTGAACTCGATGCCCTTGGGCGCGAGGCCGCGGACCTCGTCGTCGTCGGGGTGCAGACGTACGCCGACGAGCTGCCCGTGCACCTCCATGTCCGCGACCCGCCCGTACGGCGCGAGGAGCCCACGGAGCCGGTCGTGGTCGACGCCGGGGACGAGGAAGTCCTCGTCCCCGTGCGGGATCCCGAGCAGCTCGTCCCGCACCGCCCCCCCGACGACGTACGCGTCGATGCCGAGCGAGCGCACGAACCGGCGGACGGCAGTGGGCACGGTTAGGGATTCTGGACGGAGTGGCCGGTGTCCTGTTGCGTGGGGGACGCCGGGTGGCCGCCGGTCAGAGGTGGGCGACCGCCTCGATCTCGACGAGCGCGCCCGCGGGCAGCGCGGCGACGGCGAAGGTCGAGCGGGCGGGCGGGCGCTCGCCGACGAAGCGGGCGTACACCGCGTTCATGCGCGCGAAGTCGTCGAGATCCTGCAGGAACACGGTCGTCTTCACGAGGCGGTCGAGAGAGCTTCCCGCCGCCTGGAGGATCGACGAGATGTTCCTCATCGCCTGCTCGGTCTGCTGCTCGATGTCGCCCTCGATGGCGGCGTCGCCCGGACGCAGGCCGACCTGCCCGGCCACGAACACGAGGTCACCGATGCGAATCCCCTGGTTGTACGGTGCGCCCTGGAACGGTGCAGGCGCGTCCTCCGTCCGGATCACGTCCTTGTCCATGTCCACCTCCGTCGTCTGAATTACCGCGCCGACGCGCGCGCGAGCGCGACGCCGAGCGCCTTGAAGATCGCCGCCAGCACGTGGTCCGACTCCTCGCCCTCGATCAGCCGGACGTGGAGCGTGAGCCCGGCCGCCTCCGCGAGCGCTCGCAGGAACCGGTCGGCGAGATCCGATCCGAGCCCGCCGACCCCGGTCAGGTCCGCGTTCGAGGCGACGAGCGCGCGCCCCGATCGCTCGACGACCACCATCGCGAGCGCCTCGTCGGCAGGGAGCGTCGCGGCCCCGTGGGCACCGTCCGTCAGCAGCGGTGCGACCGCCTGGCCCAGTAACGCGCCCGCGGCGTCCACCTCGGCCTCCGGGTCGTCGGGGTCGACCTCGAGGGCGAGGTCGAAGCGGCCGGCGGCGGCGAGCTCACCGAGCAGGTGGTCGAGCAGCGACACGCCGGTGGCGACGTTCGCCGTCCCCGCCCCGGGCGTGATCCGCGCCCCGCTCACAGGTCCGCTCGCTCGACGGACGCGCCGAGGCCACGCAAGCGCTCGTCGATGCGCTCGTAGCCTCGATCGATCTGTCCGATGTTCCCGATCGTCGACCTCCCCTCCGCACACAGCGCCGCGATCAGCATCGCCATCCCGGCGCGGATGTCCGGGCTCTCGAGACGCTCGCCGTACAGTTTCGCAGGCCCCGTGACGACCGCCCGATGCGGGTCGCAGAGGATGATGCGCGCACCCATCGAGACGAGCTTGTCGACGAAGAACAGGCGGCTCTCGAACATCTTCTCGAAGATCAGGACGGTGCCGTGCGCCTGGGTGGCGGCGGTGACGGCGATCGAGGTCAGGTCGGCGGGGAAGGCCGGCCAGATCCCGCTCTCGATCTTCGGGATCTGGCCGCCGAGGTCGTCCTCCACCCGAAGGTGCTGCCCGGCGGTCACGTGGACGGATCGCTCGGCGACCTCGAGCTCGATCCCGAGCTTGCGGAACGAGGGCACGATCGAGATCAGGTCGTCGGGCTCGACGCCGTCGACCGTGACGGCGCCGCCGGTGACCGCCGCGAGGGCGGCGAAGCTCGCGACCTCGATGTGATCGGGCCCGATCCGGAAGGCACCGCCGCGGAGCGTGTCGACGCCCTGGATGCGGAGGATGTTCGACCCGATGCCGTCGATCTCGGCGCCGAGAGAGACGAGGAAGCGGCACAGGTCCTGGATGTGGGGCTCGCACGCGGCGTGACCGACGATGGTCTCGCCCTCGGCCTTCACGGCGGCCATGATCGCGTTCTCGGTGCCCATGACCGACGCCTCGTCGAGGTACAGCCGCTTCCCGCGCAGCCGCCCGACGGTGAGCTCGTAGGCGCCGTTGAGCTCGACGCTGACACCGAGCTCGGCGAAGGCGTGGATGTGCGTGTCGAGGCGGCGACGGCCGATCACGTCCCCACCGGGCGGCGGCACCGTCGCGCGACCGAAACGCGCGAGCAGCGGGCCGGCGAGGAGGAACGAGGCGCGGATGCGGCGGCAGAGGTCGGGGTTCAGCGACGTGCGCGTCACGCCGGACGCGTCGATCGTGACTTCGTTCGGCCCCGTCCAGCTCGCGGCCGCGCCGAGATCGGCGATGAGCTCGACCATCGTCTCGACATCCCGGATCCGCGGCACGTTCTCGAGTCGGACCGGCTCGGCGGCGAGGAGCGTCGCGGCGAGGATCGGCAACGCGCCGTTCTTGTTGCCGGCTGCGCGCACGGTGCCGGACAGAGCCCGGCCACCCTCGATCACGAACGACTCCATGAGGCGGCGGGTATCGTACCGCCCGGCATGGAGGTGACCCGCGAGCGAGCCTGGGAGACGCTGACCCGCTATACGACGAGCGAGTCACTGCTCCGGCACGCACTCGCCGTCGAGGCGTCCGTTCGGCTCTACGCGCGCCAGTACGGAGAGGACGAGGAGCTGTGGGGCGCGACCGCGCTCCTCCACGACTTCGACTACGAGATCCACCCCACGCTCGACAAGCACCCGCAGGACGGCGCGGCGATCCTCCGTGAGGAGGGGTATCCGGAGGAGCTGATCACGGCGGTGCTCTCCCATGCGGAGCATCTGGGGCTCCCGCGCGACACCCCGCTCAAGCGCGTCCTCTTCGCGTGCGACGAGCTCTCCGGTTTCGTCCACGCGTGCGCGCTCGTGCGGCCGACGGGCCTCGACGGCCTCGAGCCGAAGTCGGTGCGCAAGAAGCTCAAGCAGCCGTCGTTCGCGGCCGGCGTGCACCGCGAGGAGGTCTACGCGGGGGCCGAGTTGCTCGATCTCCCGCTCGACGACCACATCGCGAACGTCGTCGCGGCACTGCAGCCGATCGCACCCGAGCTCGGGCTGCGGACCGCCTAGCGGACGGCCTCGGCCGCGCTCGCGACTCCGTCGACGAGCCGACGGAGGTCGTCGTCGCTCGTCCACCACCCCACCGAGGCCCGGACGAGCTCGCGCCCGGGGAGCTCGCGCACGACCACGCCGGCGTCGTGGAGGTGCTGGACGAGTGTCCCCGCGCTGGTTCGCGGGGGACGGAAGGAGACGAGGGTCGACGCTCCGGACCCGACCAGCTCGACGTGGTCGGCGAGGAGGGAACGGCAGCGGTCGGCGGCGGCGAACGCGACCTCCGCTGCCCACGAGGGCCGCTCGGCGATCGCGACGAGGAGGCCCCGGAGGGTCGAGCGCGACCACCAGCTCCGCTCGAAGCGCTGTGCCCCGGCGCGCGGCACGAAGCTCCCGTCGGGCTCGTACGAGGCCTGTGAGAAGTACGTCGGCGAGGCGATGCGAAGACGCTCCGGCTGCGCGACCACGAGGGCGCCGGTTGCGTCCGGCCCGCACAGCCACTTCTGCCCGGACACGGTCAGGAAGTCGAAGCCCGCCGCCGTGACGGGGATCGCCCCCACGGACTGCGCGCCGTCGACGAGGACGGGCACCCCGCTGCGCTCCCGGAGCTCCGCGACGGGGAGCACGTCGCCCGTCGTCCACAGGACCTCGGAGGTCGCGATCAGGCGCGTGCGGGACGTCACCGCGGCGAGGATCTCCTCCGGCCGCGGAGGCACGACGACGACGCGCGCCGGCGACGCCCCCAGGGCGCCGAGCAACCCGAAGTGCTCGTCCGTCGTCGTGACGACCTCGTCCCCGGGCCCGAGGTCGAGCCCCGCGAGGACGATGCTGCACCCCTCGGTCGTCGACGTCGTCAGCGCGACCGTCGACGGCGCGGCGCCGACGAGCTCGCCGACGCGGCGGCGCACCTCCTCGCGGAGCGCCTGCGTCTCGAGGACGTACGGAAGCCCCGCCCGTCCCTCCACGAGGTCGCGTTCCTGCTCCTCCCGCATCGCGGCGACCGTGTCGCGCGAGAGCGGCCCGAACGTGCCCGCGTTCAGGTAGGCGACCCGCTCGAGCACGGGGAAGCGCGTGCGGGCGGCCTCGACGTCGCCGGGACGGACGGGGGTGCCTTGGCTCACCGGCGATCCGGTCATGGGTCCTCTCTACTCTACGGGCGCCGGATGCACATCCTCCTCGCCGACCCTCCCGCCTACACGCCGCCCTACGACCACGCGCTGGCGCGGGCGCTCGCCGGTGCGGGCGCGGACGTGGAGCTCGTCACGTCGCGGTTTCGCTACGGCCCGACGCCCGACGCGGAGGGCTACCGTGTGCGCGAGACGTTCTACCCGCTGTCCGTGCGGATCGGGGCGCACCGGGCCCGGCTCGCGGTCAAGGCGCTCGAGCACCCTCTGGGGCTCGCACGGCTCGCCGTCGCCCGTCCCGACGTGGTGCACCTGCAGTGGTGTGGCGCGCCCGAGATCGACGCGTGGCTGCTCCGGTCGCGCGCCCCCCTCGTGTTCACCGCGCACGACCTCCTCCCCCGCCGCACCGCGCATCGCGAGCGCACGTGGCGGCGGCTCTTCGCGCGCTTCGACCGGATCGTCGTCCACTCCCTGAACGGTCGCCGGGCGCTCGAGGACTTCGGGCTCGAGCCCGCGGCGCTCCGCGTCATCCCCCACCCCGTCTTCCGCGGGCCCATCGCCCGCGACGACGACGGGCGCACCGCACTCGTGGTCGGCACGCTCCGCCCGTACAAGGGAGTCCCCGACGCCGTCGACGCGGTGCTGCAGGTCGACGACGCCCGCCTGCTCGTCGCCGGCGACCCGCGCATGCCCCTCGACGATCTGCGGGCCCGGGCCGGCGCCCGCGCGGAGTGGCGGCTCGGCTGGCTGGACGCGCAGGCACTCGACCGGGTGCTCGCGGCATCGACCGTCGCCCTCTTCCCGTACCGCGCCGAGCTCGACCAGTCGGGTGCGCTGCTTCGCGCGCTCGGGAGCGGCGTCCCGGCCGTCGTCTACGACGTCGGCGGGCTCGGAGAGGTGGTCTCGCGGTACGGGGCCGGCCGCGTCGTCCCGCCGGGGGACGTCGATGCGCTGGCCACGGCCCTCGCCGAGCTCCTCGGCGACCCGGCGGCGCTCGCCGCAGCCCGCAGCGGTGCCGAGAAGGCGCGTCACGAGCTCACGTGGGAGGAAGCGGCGCGCCTGCACCTCGAGACCTACGCGGAGCTCGTGTCGTGATCAGGCGCCGCCGTCGCTTCGACGATCTCGTCGGCCGGCAGCTCGACCTGTTCGCCGACGACGAGGCCGACCTCCTGGTGGAGGCCGACGCGGCGCTCGTCGTCTGGCAGGGCAGCGGGCGGGACTCGGCGGAGGAGGCCTACGGCGACTACCAGCTCGTCGCCGACGCGATCGCCGACCGACTGCTGGAGGTGCGCGAGGGATACGCGGCGACGCTCCCCGAGGGGACGGACGACGAGTATCGACGGACGTTCGGCGACGCCGTCCGGCGCCGGTTCCGCAGCCACGCGTCGGTCGTCGCAGACCTCCTCGAGGACGACGCGGACGCCTAGCGCGCAGGGGAGCCGCGTCGGAGGATCACTCCGACGTCGCGCCGAGCCCGCGGGCGAGCTTGCGATGGCGTCGCGCCTCGTCGGCGCGACCCTGTTTCTCGAGGCTTCGAGCGAGCGCGAGATGGGCGTAGCCGTCGACGGGCGACAGCTCGAGCATCTTGCGGAACTCGGCCTCCGCCTCGCTCCAGCGGGTGATCCGGAAGTAGGCGATGCCGAGCGCCTCTCGGATCGAGGCCTTCTCCGGCTCGAGGCGCTTGGCGCGCTCGAGGGGAACGGTCGCCTGGGCCGCGTGCCCGGCCCGCAGCCGCTCGCGGCCTTCCTGGTAGAGCTCGTAGGCCTCGCTCACCCGTACAGCGTGCCGACGGTGTCAAGGATCCGTCGGTTCGCGCTCAGCGCACGACCAGCGAGCGGACAGACAGCGCTCCCCGCGCCCGCGTTGCCGGCCGTGTCCGCTCACGAAGCAGCGCGCGAACGCGCCGCAGCTCACGTCGCGCGTCGGCGGCCGCGCTCCCGGCACGCTCGGGCGGGCCAAAGCGCGCACGCCCAACGGCCTCGACGAGCGCGCCGAGCGGTACGCCGAGACCGCGCTCGGCCGCGACGCGGAGCTCCGGCAGGCTCGCGCCGCGACGGACGGGGACGCGTTGGTCGAGCAGCACGTCCTCGAGCTCGCGCCGGACCGCGAGCGCGATCCGGCGCGGGTCGCCCGAGACGTAGCGGAGGCGCCGCCGCACGAGCTTCGCGAGGACGACCGCGAGCAGCGCGAGGAGGACGCCGAGCGCGACGAGGGCCGCCGCTCGTCCTCGTGCGGGCGCAGGGCCGTCCTCGGCGGCCGCCGCCGGGGATGCGCCGGCAACGGTGCCGGTCGTCGCTCCGAGGTCGACGACGTCCAGCAGGGCGCCGCGCCCCAGCGCCCTGATCGCATCGGCCGAGTCCGAAGCGAAGGTGTAGCCCGCGGTCAGCGTGCCGCGGCCGGGTGTCGGGTCGAACGTGACCCAGCCGTACCCGTCGAACCAGGCCTCCACCCACGCATGGGCGTCGCGGTCGGCGACGTCCCAGACGCCGTCCTTCCACTTCCCGCTCGTGAAGCCCACGGCGACACGCGACGGCACACCGAGCATCCGCAGCATCAGCGCCATCGTCCCGGCGAAGTGCTGGCAGTACCCGGCTCGGTGCCGCGCGACGAAGTCGACGAGCGGCGGCGCCTGCCCGCGTGGTGGTTGCTCCTCGTAGCGGAAGCCGCCCTTGGTCCGGAGCCAGCGCTCGATCGCCAACGTCGCCTCGTAGGGAGACCGTGCACCGCCGGCGACCCGCCGGGCTTCCTCCCACAGCGGCCGATACGCGCGCACGGCGATGTAGCGGTCGTCCACGAACAGCCGCTCGACGACGGCCTCTCGCCGCGGCTCGCCGAAGGGGGGCAGTGCGGCGCGATCGATCACCAGGTACCGGGCGAGGCCGGCGGCATACGTGGGTTGCGACCGGACGAGGTCGCGCGGCAGCGGCCTCGGCACGTAGCCCCAGATCGTGTAGCGCTCGCCGCGCCCGATCCCGTCGGGGACCCTCATCACGCCCCCGCTGAGCACGAAGACACGTGAGAGCGTCGTGCTCTCGACGCGCATCGGCTGTCCCGCGGAGACGAGGCGATCGTCGTCGAGGCGCACGACCTCCACGTCCTGCCTCACCCAGGCCTCGGGATCGCCCGCGGCCTCCGGGAGCAGCGGGTCGCCGGGGAGTCGGCGGCTGGGCTCGGAGAGCACCACGGGGTAGAGGTTCTCGATCCACCGGTCGGCCGTGAAGAGGTCGAGTGTCGACGCCCGCCAGTAGCGCGCGCTCCGATCGGCTGTGATCCGGAGGACGGTCGTGCGCCGCGAGGGGAACCGGATCCCGTCGTACTGCCCGTCCCACACGTACCGCACGCCGAGGCGCTCACCGATCGAGCCGACGAGCGACCAGCTCTTCCAGTCGAGGTACGGCTCGCGCGGCACGGCGCCGGCGGCCGCCGCGCCTGCACCGACCGTCAGCACGAGCAGGACGGCGGCTGCGCTCGTGACGCCCTCGCGGGGCGACCGGACACGTAGTACGACGAGAGGCCAGAGCGTCGCTGCCAGGAGCAGGGCGCCGAGTGCGAGATCGGGCCCACCGTCGACGCTCGCCGTCGCCCAGCCGCCACCGACGACGACCGCGGCGCTCGCGAGGAGCGGCCGTCGCGCGGCGACTGCGAGCGCGACGGCGATCCCGAATCCGAGCACGGCGACGAGCACGAGGGCGTGCATCTCGGGTCGCTCGCCCGGGTCGAAGGGCAGAGCGACCCGCTCGAACCCGCGGAGCCCGTCCTTCGCCTGCCCCACGATGGCGCCGAGCCACGTCCCCTCCGTACGGGGGAGCAGCTCCTGGGGCGCCGCTCGGAAGACGAGCGAGAGGCCGGCGAGGATGACCATGACGGCGACGACGGCGCGCAGCCCGGCCCGGCGAACGCCGGCGGGCGCGATCGCGAGCGCGGCGACCGCCAGCAGTACGCCGAGCGACACGGGCTCCTCCATGCGGCCCCACAGCAGGGCGAGGGCCGCCGCAGGCGCGGCGGCCGCGATCAGCGCGCGGAGTCGGTCACGCACCGAGCCGCTCCCGAGTGTCTCCACCGAGCGAGGCGGCGAGGTCGTCCCCACACCGTAGGACGACGACCGGCACCCGACTCGCCACGAGCCGCAGCAACGACGGATCGGGCTCCGACCGCGCCGTGCCCACGTAGGTCGGAGCGTCCACGACGACGAGCGCGGCGCCCGGCAGCCTGCCGAGGCGACGGGCCAGCGCGAGCGATGGACGGGCGGTGACGACGACCGTCTCGGTCGCTCCACTCACGGCGCTCCGCGAGCCACCGAGGATCGAGTGCACCGGAGTGGTCGCGTCGGCCTCGGCGGCGGCCAGCCCGTCGAGCGCCGCGTCCCACTCCCGGCCCGTCGAGCCGAACCGGAAGGCGCGCATCCTCGCGCCGTGGACGACGAGCCTCACCCGACGACCGCGGCCCGCGACCGAGGCGGCGATCGAGGCCGCCGCGCGTACGGCCTCGTCGAAGCTGGACGCTCCACGCGGCCCGACGTCGCCGGCGGCGTCCCCGTCGAGCACGACCACGACCTGGTCACCGGAGGGGTCGTCGAGCTCGCGCACCATCAACTCGCCGCGTCGGGCGGTCGAGGGCCAGTGCACGGCGCGCAGCGGCTCGCCATCGCGGTACTCCCGGATCCCGTGGGGCTCGAGGCCGCTCGGGCTGCGCAGCGGACGGCTGCGTCCCCAGGAGGAGACGCCGTCGCTGCCGACGAAGGGTCGCCGGAGGGGGACGACGCGAGGTCGGACACACAGGTGCGCCGTCTCGTCGAGCGCCATCGTCACGCGTTCGAGCCCGAGTGGGTCCTCGAGCACCAGCGTCCCCGGCCCGAGGACGTACAGGCCGCGGGGGAGCCGTTCGATCGCGAGCACGCCTCGTCCGCGCCGGAGCGTGACGGGATGCTCGCCGAGGATGCCGACGCGCTCGATCGCGGTCGCACGCCCGAGCGGAGCACGGGCCGCGCTCAGTCGCAGCTCGAGACGGAGCGGATCGCCTTCGACCAGGTGCTTGGGGGCGTGTCGCTCGAGCCGAGCGCCCGCAGCGCTCAGGCGCCGCCAGCCGAGAGCGAGGAGCCCGGCGGCGATGAGGCCTGCACCGACCGGGGCGAGCGGGATCGAGCCGAACAACCAGGACGCGACGAGCGCAACCGCCCCCAGCGCGATCGCCAGCCGGCCACGGCGTCTCACACCGGAACCGGCGTCGCGTCGAGCGCGTCGTGCACGGCCTGCAGTGCGGAGAGACCGGTCGAGACGGCCTCGGGGGCGAGGAGCAGCCGGTGGGGCAGCACGGTCGGCGCGACGGCGCGCACGTCGTCGGGCAGCACGAAGTCGCGACGCTCGGCCACCGCCCGCGCCTTCGCGAGACGGAGCAGCGCGACGCCCGAGCGGGGGCTCGCCCCGAGCGCGAGCCGTTCGTCGTCCCGCGTGTGCCGAAGCAGGGCGACGGTGTACCGGTTCACGCTCTCCTCGACGAACACGTGTCGTGCGGCCTCGATCGCCGCCGTCACCTCTGTCCGCCCGGCGACCGGTCCGAGGTGGTCGAGCGGTGGCTCCGTCGTCTGCTCGGCGAGCATCCGGGCCTCCTCCGCGAGGGGGGGATACCCGATCGCCATCCGCACGGCGAAGCGGTCGAGCTGGGCCTCGGGGAGCGGGTACGTGCCCTCGTACTCGACCGGGTTCTGCGTCGCGATCACGAGGAACGGGCGATCGAGGCGATGCGTCACGCCGTCGACGGTGACCTGGGTCTCCTGCATCGCCTCGAGCAGGGCGGACTGGGTCTTCGGCGACGCCCGGTTGATCTCGTCGACGAGCACGACGTTCGCGAACACGGGGCCTGGTCGAAAGCGAAAGCCGCCGGCACGCTGGTCGTAGACGTTGACGCCCGTCACGTCCGCCGGGAGCAGGTCGGGCGTGAACTGCACCCGCGCGAACGAGAGGTCGAGTGAGCGTGCGAGCGCCTTCGCGAGGACGGTCTTGCCAACGCCGGGTACGTCCTCGACGAGCACGTGCCCCTCGGCGAGGAGGCAGAGGAGGGGCAGGCGAAGCGTCTCCGCCGGCGCATGGACGACGGTCCCGAGGTTCGCGACGACGCGGTCGGTGAGGTCGGCGGCCTCTGTCACGCGCGCCGCCATCGCCGCCTGGCCGCTCACGGGCGATCCTCGAGGATCCGCTCCACCTCGTCGATGACCGCGCGTGCGATCTCGGCCTTGGCGGCCTTGGGCACGTGCGTCTCGTGCTCACGGGTGATCAGGACGACCTCGTTGTCGGGCGCGTCGAACCCGACGTCGTCTCGCGCGATGTCGTTGTAGACGACGAGGTCGACGCTCTTCTCGTGGAGCATCCGGCGCTTTCGGGCGAGGCCCTCCTCCCCGCTCTCGGCACCGAAGGCGACGAGCACCTGGGACGGCGTCCGCGCGGCACCGAGCGCGCGGAGCACGTCGGGTGTCGGCACGAGCTCCACGACCCACGGCTCACCGTCCTTCGCGCGCTTGCCCTCGGCCTGGTGGGCGGCGCGGTAGTCGGCGACGGCTGCCGCCATCAGCACGACGTCGACATCGGTCCGGGCCAGCGCCTCACGACGGAGGTCGGCCGCCGTCGGCGTGGGCACGAGTTCGACGCCCGCCGGCGCCGTGACCTGAAGGTTCGCCCCGAGCAGCGTCACCTCCGCGCCTCGTCGGCGGGCCTCCTCGGCGAGGGCGACCCCCATCCGGCCGGACGAGCGGTTCCCGATGAAGCGCACGGTGTCGAGCGGCTCGCGGGTCCCGCCCGCGGTCACGAGCACGCGGAGCCCCCCGAGCGTCGAGACGGCGGAGCCGCCCGCGAGGAGCGCCGTCGCGCGCGCCGCGATCTCCTCCGGCTCCGCCATGCGACCGACGCCGACCTCTCCCTCTGCGAGCTCGCCCGCCACCGGGCCGACGACCTCCACGCCCCGCGCGACGAGTGTCTCGACGTTCGCCCGTGTCGCAGGGTGCTCCCACATCGCCGTGTTCATCGCCGGCGCGACGAGCACCGGGCCGCGATGCGCGAGCGCCGCCTCCGTGAGCAGGTCGTCGGCGAGGCCGTGCGCGAGCCGGGCGAGGGTGTTCGCCGTCAGCGGGGCGACGACGAGCAGGTCGGCCCCGACGAGATGGGGATAGGGATCGGACGGGCGCTCGCGCCGGGCGAGGGCGAAGAAGGTCTCGGCGGTGACGAATCGCTCTGCGCCTGCCGTGGGGATCGGGAGGACGTCGTGACCGTCACGCACGAAGCGCCGCAGGAGCTCACATGCCTTGTACGACGCGATGCCGCCGGTGATCCCGAGGAGGATGCGCGCCATCGGGACATTGTGCCCGCGAGGCGCGTCACCCGGCGGGGGCGACGGCTCCCACCGTGTGCGAGGGGCTACCGGGCGGGGTAGGAGAAGCGGAGCTTGCCCATCGCGATCTCTTCCATCGCCATGGTCAGGTAGTTCTTCGACCGCGACTCGACGAGCGGCGGCGGGGCCGCCTCGAGGCCGAAACCCTCGCCGAGCTGGTGGTGGTAGTTGTTGATCTGACGGGCCCGCTTGGCCGCCATGATCACGAGGGCGTAGCGCGACGCCGGCCGGTCGTCGGCGACGGTCTTCGGCAGCAGGTCATCGATGCGAGGCTCGATCATCGCCGGGTCATGGTACCTGCGAGCAGGAGCTCCCGCTCGACGATCGCTGCCAGCACCTCGCTCGCACGCAGCAGGTCGTCGTTCCGGACCATGTAGCGGAACCGGTGGGCCTGCTCGAGCTGCTGGCGTGCGAGGCGGATCCGCTCGCCGATCTCTCCCGTCGACTCGGTCGCGCGCTCGCGGAGGCGACGCTCGAGCTCGTCGACGTCGGCGGCGATGAAGACCGTCACCGCCCCCGCGACGTGCTCCTGGACGCGCAGGGCACCCTCGAGCTCGAGCTCGAGGACACAGACGCGATGGTTCTCGGAGATGCGCTCCAGCTCGCTTCGCAGCGTCCCGTAGAACTTCCCGGAGACGTACTCCACCCATTCCAGGAACGCGCCCTCGTCGATGCGGGCACGGAAGGTCGGCTCGTCGAGGAACCAGTACTCACGCCCGTTCTCCTCGCCGGGCCGCTGGGCGCGCGTCGTCGCCGAGATCGCGACCTCGAGCTCGGGCAGGCGGGTGAGGAGCTCCCGGATCAGCGTCCCCTTCCCGGCGCCCGAGGGCCCGGTGATGACGAAGACCGGATGACCGGTCGTGCTCAGCGGTTGTGGAAGAGGTTGACGAGCTCGCCGCGCTGCCGCTCCGAGAGGCCGCCCACTGTCTTCGACTGGCTGATGCGGCACTGGTTGAGGAGCCGGGCCGCCTTCACGCGTCCGAACTTCGGCACGGCCATCAACATGTCGAAGACCTTCGCGGTGGAGACGTACTCGGGCGGGTCGAGGAGAATGTCCTCGATCTGGACGCGGCCGTCCTTGAGGTCCTTCTTCAGCTGCGCCCGACGCACGCGGATGTCGTTCGCTCGGCGCAACGCCTCCATTCTCTGGTCGATGGACCGAGGCGGTGCCTGCGCATGCGTCTTCGACGTCACCATGGAAGGTAGGAGTCTACTGAACCGGGGCCCCCGGTCAAGGAAGAACAATCGGCGCGATTTGCAGGCATTTCTCTACGAGGACAACGCAATTCCCCGTACGTGCAGGGGGTTGTCGAATCCCCGCGCGCTCGCCGCGCGCTGCAACTCGGCCCGGACACGGCCGGGAGCGGACGGATCGGCGAAGAGAACGGTGCCGAGCGCGACCGCCGACGCCCCTGCTGCGACGAGGTCCAGCGCGTGCCTTCCACTGGAGACGCCGCCCATCGCGACGATCGGGACGTCGACCGCACCCGCGCACGCGTGGACGCACGCGAGCGCGATCGGCCGCAGCGCCGGCCCCGAGTACCCGCCCGCCCCGCGCCCGAGCACGGGCCGGAGCGTCGCGTCGTCGAGCGCGAGGCCGCGGATCGTGTTCACGAGCGACAGCCCGTCGGCACCGGCGGCGACGACCGCCCGTGCCGTGGCAGCGATGTCCCACGTCGCCGGGGAGAGCTTCGCGTACAGCGACCGGCTCGTTGCGGCGCGGGCGGCCTCGACGATCTCCGCCCCGGTCTCCGGGGCCTCCTCGACGTTCGGGCAGGAGAGGTTGAGCTCGACGGCCTCGATGCCGTCCTCGGAGTCGAGGCGGGCGCAGATCGACGCGTAGTCGGAGGCGGCGAACCCCCCCACCGACACCCACAGGGGGACGTCGAGCGTCCGCAGCGCCGGGAGCACCGTGGTGAGGAACGCGTCGATCCCGGGGCCCTGCAGCCCGATCGAGTTGAGCATGCCGTGATCCGTCTCGGCGATCCGCGCCGGGCGATTCCCGTCGCGCGGCTCCGGTGTGATCGTCTTCGTCACGAAGGCGTCGAGCGCCCGTGCGACGTCGGGTGCGGTGAGAGCGTCGAGGCACCCGGACGCATTGAGGATGGGGACGCTCACGGCGCACTTTCCGCGTCGGGGGCCGCATGGAGTACCGGGCCGTCGACACAGAGACGCCGGTAGTGCCCGCCGATGCGGACGACGCAGCCGTAGCACGCCCCGTACCCGCACGCCATCGGCGCCTCCCAGGCGAGTTGGGCGCCGGGTGCGATCCCGGCGACGGCGCGGAGCATCGGCTCGGGCCCGCACGCGAGGACGTCGAAGCGCCCGACGGGCAGCGCCTCCGTGACGAGCGTCGGCTCGAGGACGACCTCCGCCCCCGGTACGAGGGAGGCGGCGGCGGCGTGGGCCGAGGTGCGGAATCCGAGGACGGCCGGTGCGCGACCGAGACGCTCGGCGAGGTACGGGAACGGGGCGACGCCGATCCCGCCGCCGACGAGGAGCGGGCTCCCGACGTCGAGCCGGAAGCCGGTGCCGAGTGGGCCGAGGACGTGCAGCCGCTCGCCGACGTCACTGGCGCAGAGCGCGCGCGTGCCCGGGCCGATCGGCTCGATCAGGAACGCGAGCTCGCCGGGCGGCGCGAGGCAGAGCGAGAACGGTCGCGGCAGCACGCGCCCGGGGGCCTCGACCATGAAGAACTGCCCCGGCGTCCCGGGATCGAGGCCGCCGCGGGCGAGCCTGAGCAGCGTGTACGGGCCAACCGGCTCGCGCCCCCGCACCGCGAGGAGCTCGCGGCGGGCGCCGGCCAGCGACGAGCGACCGACCGCGACCGCGCGCGGGCGATCGCTCACGCAGGCGTCCCGACGCGCTCCTGGAGGGAGAGCGCCGTCTCGGCCCGGGCGTTCGCGATCGCGTGCACGGCGGCCGCCGCCCCCGAGATCGTCGTGATGCACGGGACACGGGCGACGAGCGCGGCCTCCCGGATCAGGTGACCGTCGGCCCGCGCCCCGGAGCCCTGGGGCGTGTTCACGACGAGGTCGCAGCGATGGGCACGGATCCGGTCGACCACCGTCTCCTCGTCGTCCGCCGCCTCCGCGACCTTCGCGATCTCCTCCACGTCGAGCCCCGCGGCTCGCAGCGTGGCGGCCGTGCCGGACGTCGCGACGAGACCGAAGCCGAGGCCGGCGAGCGCCGCCGCGATCGGAGCGACCGCGGGCTTGTCCGCGTCCCTCACGGAGATGAACGCGGCACCGGTCGCCGGGAGCCGCCGGCCGGCCGCGCGCTCCGCCTTCGCGAACGCCGTCGGGAGGTCCGACGCGCTCGCCATCACCTCACCCGTGGAGCGCATCTCGGGCCCGAGCACCGGATCGGCGCCGGGGAACCGCGCGAACGGGAGCACGGCCGCCTTCACGCTCACCTGCGTCGGGCGGGGCGGCGGCAGCTGCAGGTCGCGGAGGCGCGCACCGGCGGCCAGCTTGCACGCGGCCTCGACGAGGTTGACGCCCGTGGCCTTGCTGGCGAACGGAACGGTGCGGGAGGCCCGGGGGTTCGCCTCCAGCACGTAGACGGTCTGGTCGGCGACCGCGAGCTGCACGTTGAGCAGCCCGATGACACCCAGGGCGGGACCGAGCCGGCGGACGACGTGCTCGACCTCGAGCGCGTTCGCGAGCGTCAGGGACTGCGCCGGCAGCACGCAGGCGGAGTCTCCCGAGTGCACACCGGCCTCCTCCACGTGCTGCATCACGGCCCCGATGTGCACGTCCTCGCCGTCACAGAGCGCATCGACGTCGATCTCGATCGCGTTCTCGACGAAGCGGTCGATGAGCACCGAGCCGCTCACCGCGGCCATCGCGGCGCGCAGGTGCTCCTCGTCGTCGCACACGCGCATCGCCCGACCGCCGAGGACGTACGAGGGACGCACGAGCACCGGGTACCCGATCTCGCGGGCGGCCTCGAGCGCCTCGTCGACGCCCTCGACCGTCGCCCACGGCGGACACCGCACGCCGAGCTCGCGTGCGAGCGCGCCGAAGCGCTCACGGTCCTCGGCGAGGTCGATCGCCTCGTGCGGTGTCCCCATGATCCGGTACCCCGCGGCCTCGACGAACCGGGCGAGGCGGAGCGGCGTCTGTCCGCCGAACTGGGTGACGACACCCTCCGGCTGCTCGCGGTCGAGCACCGCGAGCACCTCCTCCGGCGAGAGCGGCTCGAAGTAGAGGCGGTCGGAGGTGTCGTAGTCGGTCGACACCGTCTCCGGGTTGCAGTTGACCATCACGGCCTCGTACCCGAGCGCGCGGAACGTCTGCGCGGCGTGGACGCAGCAGTAGTCGAACTCGATCCCCTGGCCGATCCGGTTCGGGCCGGAGCCGATGATGACGACGCCGGGCCGCGTGCGGTCGGGCGGCGCCTCGTCCTCCTCCCCCCACGTCGAGTAGAAGTAGTTGGAGGCGGCGTCCACCTCCCCTCCGCACGAGTCGACGCGTCGGTAGGACGGTCGGATCCCCTTCGCGTACCGCGTCCGCCGTACGTCCTCGCCGGTCGTCCCCCACGCCGCACCGATCGAGTCGTCGCCCCAGCCCGCCCGCTTCGCCCGCCAGATGTCCCGCGAGGCGAGCTCGCGGCGAGCCTGCGCGAGCTGCTCCGTGAACCACGGGTGCACGCCCTCGGGGATGTCGTCGAACGTCGCCCACGGCGTCGGCGCCCCGGGCTCGAGCTCGCGCGAGCCGAACGCCTTGAGGAAGGCCTCGGTGAACGTCCGCCCGATCCCCATCGCCTCGCCGACCGACTTCATCTGCGTTCCCAGCGTCGGGTCGGCGCCGGGGAACTTCTCGAACGCGAAGCGCGGGAACTTCACGACGACGTAGTCGAGGGTGGGCTCGAAGCTCGCGGGCGTCGTCTTCGTGAGGTCGTTCGGGATCTCGTCCAGCGTGTAGCCGACCGCGAGCTTCGCGGCGACCTTCGCGATCGGGTAGCCGGTGGCCTTGGAGGCGAGCGCGGACGAGCGCGACACGCGCGGGTTCATCTCGATCACCCGCACGTCGCCGGTCTCGCGGCTCCGTGCGAACTGGATGTTCGAGCCGCCCGTCTCCACGCCGACCGCCCGGATGATCGCCGCGGCGCCGTCGCGCAACTCCTGGAAGGCCTCGTCGGAGAGCGTCATCTGCGGCGCGACGGTGACGGAGTCGCCGGTGTGCACGCCCATCGGGTCGAGGTTCTCGATCGAGCACACGATGACGACGTTGTCCGCCCGGTCGCGCATCACCTCGAGCTCGAACTCGTCCCAGCCCCGGATCGACTCCTCGACGAGCACCTGCCCGATCGGGCTCTCGGCGAGGCCGCGCTCGACCTGGCGCCGAAGGGCGACCTCGTCCTCGGCGAAGCCGCCGCCGTGCCCGCCGAGCGTGAACGCCGGCCGTACGACGGCGGGCACCGGCAGGCCCGACAGCTCGTCGAGGGAGGTCACGATCGTCGACTCGGGGACGAGGAGGCCGCAGCTCGCGACCGCGTCGCGGAAGAGCTCCCGGTCCTCGGCGCGGGCGATCACGTCCACGCTCGCCCCGATCAGCTCCACGGAGAGCTCCTCGAGGACGCCGGCGCGCTGCAGCTCGACCGCGAGGTTGAGCGCCGTCTGCCCTCCCAGCGTGGGCAGCAGGGCGTCCGGCCGCTCCCGGCGGAGCACGTCGGCGACGCCCTCGACGTCCAGCGGCTCGATGTACGTACGGTCCGCGAACCCCGGGTCGGTCATGATCGTCGCGGGATTGGAGTTGACGACGACCGTCCGGTAGCCGTCCTCGCGGAGCACCTTCAGCGCCTGGCATCCGGCGTAGTCGAACTCGCAGGCCTGGCCGATCACGATCGGCCCGGAGCCGATCACGCACACGGACGCGATGTCCCGACGCGCGGGCATCAGGCGTCACCCCCGAGGCCGGCCACCCAGCTCTCGAGGATCGGCCAGGCGTCGTGTGGGCCCGGCCCGGCCTCGGGATGGAACTGCACCGAGGCGGCACGCAGTTGCGGGAAGTCGAACCCCTCGACCGTGCCGTCGTAGAGCGAGACGTGCGTCGCCTCGGCGGCATCGGACGGGCGGACGGCGAACCCGTGGTTCTGGCTCGTGATCAGCACGCGTCCCGTTCGCCGGTCGAGGACGGGGTGATTCGCTCCGCGGTGCCCGAAGGGCAGCTTGTACGTCTCGTGGCCTGCCGCCAGGCCGAGCAACTGATGCCCGAGGCAGATGCCCAGCATCGGCACGCGGCCGAGCAGGGCGCGCACGACCGCGGTCTCCTCGACGAGCGGTTCCGGGTCGCCCGGCCCGTTCGAGAGCAGCACGCCGTCGTACGTGGCGAGCTCGTCGGGGTCCGCCACGTGGGGGAACACGGTCACCGCCGCGTCGGCGGCGGCGAGGCGACGCACGATCGACCGCTTCGCTCCGTAGTCGAGGACCGCCACCCGGACACGTCCCGTGGCCACCGGCGAGTAGGGGGTCTGCGTCGACACCTTCTCGACGAGCGCCGCCCCCTCCATCTGGGGCTGCCGCCGGACGGCGTCGAGCGCCTCCTCGACCGGCAGCGCGCCCTCGTCGGAGACGGCGGCCGCACGCATCGCCCCCTCTGCACGGACACGCAGCGTGAGCGCCCTCGTGTCGATGCCGTCGAGGGCGACGACCCCGCGATCGCGAAGCCAGGAGGCCCACTCCTCCCCTCCCAGACGCCGCATCAGGACGCCCGTCGCGTGGGGCGCCTCCGACTCCATTCGGGGCTCGGCGACGCCGTAGTTCCCGACCATCGGAGCGGTGAAGCACACGAGCTGCTCCGCGTAGCTCGGATCGGTCACGGTCTCCTGGTATCCCGTCATGCCGGTGGTGAAGACCGCCTCGCCGTGCGCGATGCCGTCCGTGCCGACCGAGCGCCCACGGAACACCGTGCCGTCCTCGAGGACGAGGTACCCGTCGACTTCGGTCACGCCGGGAACACCGACCTTCCGTCGGCGACCGTCTGCAGCACGCGGCCGGTGAGCGTCTCACCGACGAGCCACGAGTTGGCCGACAGCGACCTGAACGCCTCTTCGTGCACCTCCCACTCCTCGTCGAGGTCGAGGAGGACGAGGTTCGCGGTCTCCCCGACCGCGATACGCGGCATCGGAAGGGCGAAGGCCCGCGCCGGCCCGGCGGACATCCGCTCGAGCACGGTGGCGAGCGGGACGGCGCCGGTTCGCACGAGGTGGGTGTTGAGAGCGGCGAACGCCGTCTCGAGGCCGATGACGCCGAACGGTGCCTCCTCGAAGGGCACGTCCTTCTCGTGGCGTGCGTGTGGTGCGTGGTCGGTCGCCACGCAGTCGAGGGTTCCGTCGCGCAGCCCCTCGACCAGCGCCTCGCGATCCTCGGCGGAGCGCACGGGCGGGTTCATCTTCGTGTTCGCGTCGAGTGTGCGCACGGCGTCGTCGGTGAGGCAGAGGTGGTGGGGTGTGACCTCCGCGGTGACGGGGACGCCGCGCGCCTTCGCGGCGCGGACGGCCTCGACGGACGCGGCGGCCGAGACATGCATGATATGCACAGGGCGCTGCTCATATGCTGCAAGCGCGATATCCCGCTCCACCATCGTCGACTCGGCGATCGAGGGCCACCCGGCGAGGCCGAGAGCGGCCGAGACCACTCCCTCGTGCATCTGTCCGTCGCCGGCGAGCGTGGGGTCCTCCTCGTGGAGGGCGAGCACCTTGCCGGTGATCGCCGCGTACCGGAGCGCGCGCCGCAACATCCCGGCGGACACGACCGGCCTCCCGTCGTCCGTGAACGCGACGGCGCCGGCGGCGACCAGCTCGCCGAGCTCGGCGAGCTCGTCTCCCCGCTGTCCCTTCGTGATCGAGGCCATGAAGGCGGTGGGGACGATCGCCTCCTCTCGTGCCCGTTCCACGAGCGCGCCGAGCACGGCCGCGGAGTCGACCACCGGGTCCGTGTTCGGCATCGCCACGATCGCGCAGTAGCCGCCGGCGGCCGCCGCGGCGGTGCCGGACGCGATCGTCTCCTCGTCCTCGCGTCCCGGCGTCCGCAGGTGGACGTGGGGATCGACGAACGCCGGAGCGATCACGCGGGACGCCGACATCCCCGCAAGGGGCTCGAGGGCCGTGATCACCCCGTTCTCGACGACGACGCGGAGGGCGGCGTCGAGCCCCTCGGTGGGATCGACGACACGGCCCTCGACGCTGAACGTGGAGGGCGGGGCGTCCCGCCGGACGAGCATCACGCCACCTCGAGGGAGTCGGCGAGGTGGACGGGCCCCGCGGTCAGCAGGTCGTAGAGGACGGCCATGCGGACGACGAGCCCGGCGCGCACCTGGGTCGTGATCAGGGCGGCCTCGGAGTCGGCGACACGGGGATCGATCTCGACGCCGCGATTCATCGGCCCCGGGTGCATCACGACCTGCTCGGGGCGCACGCGCTCGGGCGTGATCCCGTACAGAGCCGCGTACTCCCTGAGCGACGGCACGTACGCGGCCCCCGGGAGCATGCGCTCGCGCTGCATGCGCAGCACGTAGACGACGTCCGCCGAACCGATGGCGTCGATGTCGTACGCGACCTCGCATCCCATCGCCTCGATCCCCGGCGGGACGAGCGTCGGCGGGCCGACGAGCGTGACGTCCGCGCCGACGAGGACGAGCGCCTCGACGAGCGAGCGCGCCACGCGCGAGTGCAGCACGTCGCCGACGATGGCGACGTGGAGCGTCTCGAGGTCGCCGACGGCCTCCCGCATCGTGAAGAGGTCGAGCAGCGCCTGCGTCGGATGCTGGTGCTTCCCGTCGCCGGCGTTGACCACGTGCGCCGCCGTCGACTCGGCCACGAGGTTGGCGGCGCCGATGTGGGGGTGGCGGACGACGATCACGTCGGGGTCGTAGGCACCGAGCGTGAGCGCGGTGTCGCGCAACGACTCGCCCTTGTCGACGGACGACCCCGATGCGCGCAGCGCCATGGTGTCGGCCGAGAGACGCTTCGCTGCGAGGTCGAAGCTCGACAACGTCCTCGTCGAGGACTCGTAGAAGAGGTTCACGACGAGCCGCCCGCGCAGGGTCGGCAGCTTCTTCACCTCGCGATCGAGCGAGCGCGCCAGCGCACGCGCGGTGTCGAGAATGCGCTCCGCGTCGTGACGCGTGAGGTCGGAGATCGCGAGCAGATGGCGGTGCTCAGGCATCGTCCTTCTCCCTGGTGGGCGTGACGAGCAGCACGCGGTCGCTGCCGTCGGTCTCGGTGAGCTCGACCCGTACCCGCTCGTCGTGGGCCGTGGGGAGGTTCTTCCCCACGTAGTCGGGTCGGATCGGCAGCTCGCGGTGCCCCCGGTCGACGAGGACGGCGAGCTGCACGCGGTCGGGGCGTCCGTACTCGAGGAGGGCGTCGATCGCCGCCCGGATCGTGCGGCCCGTGTAGAGGACGTCGTCGACGAGGATCACGGTCTTGCCGCCGAGCGGGAACCCGAGCTCGGTGCCGTGCACGACGGGGTGCGTTCTCCGCGGGGCCGTGCCGGCGCGGACGGCGACGTCGTCGCGATGGAACGTGATGTCGACTGCGCCGATGGGGACGTCGGCCTGCGACCGCTCGCGAACGAGCGCGTGGAGACGGCGCGCGAGCGGCACGCCCCGCGTGTGGATGCCGACGAGGGCGACGTCGGCCAGCTCCTCGTTCCGCTCGATGATCTCGTGTGCGATGCGCGCGAGCGTCCGGGAAACGGACTCGGCGTCGAGGATCACGCGCGGCGCAGTACTGCTCATTCGTCTCCTTCCCGGCCTCGCTGGACCGGCTTAAAGGTCTCGACGAGTGTAGTCGACCGACCGGAGGCCGGATCGACACTCACGCCATCCTCACACGTAGCGTCCACGCTGTGGCGATGACGTGGATCGACCGCCGTGCCGGGTGGCTGGTGGCCGCCCTCGTCGTTGTGTCGGCGGGCGTCCGCTTCGCGTTCGCCGTCGACGCAGAGCTCCCCTGGATCGCTCCCGACGAGTTCCTGTACGCGCTCGCAGGTGAGTCGCTCTGGGAACAGGGCACGCTCTCGGTGCGCGGACTCGAGGCGCCCTACACGAGCCTCCTCACACCTGCGATCGTCGGCGCGCCCCTCGCCCTCTTCGACGTCGACGCCGGCATCGTCGCCGCGCAGGCCCTGCAGTCGCTCGTGATGGCGTCGGCCGCGATCCCGGTCTTCCTCTGGGCGCGGCAGCTCGCGGCGCCCCGGTGGGCGCTCGCCGCGGCCGCCCTCACGCTGCTCGTCCCCGGCATGGCCTACGGGGGCATGCTGATGACCGAAGCTGCCTTCTATCCGCTCACGATCGCCGCACTCCTCGCCGGCGCGCGCCTCCTCGACGAGCCGACGGTCGTGCGGCAGGGCCTGTTCTTCGCGTTCGTCACCGCCGCCTGCGCCGTGCGCATGCAGGCGCTCCTGCTCGTGCCCGTGCTCGTCGTCGCGGTCGTCCTGCACGCCGTCGTCACCCGTTCCGGGCGCACGGTCCGCGCGCTGGCGCCGATCGGCGCAGCCGCACTCGTCGTCGCGATCCTCGTCGCGGCCGCGACCGCGCTCACGGGGTCGGCGAGTCTCGGCGAACGCCTCCTCGGCGCCTACCAGCCGGTGCTCGAGACCTCCACCTCCCTCGCAGGTGTCATCGGCTCGATCGCGGCCCACGGCGTCGGCCTCGCGCTGCTCTGCGTCGTGCTGCCCCTCGTCGGCACGGTCGTCCTCGTGGTCGAGATCGGCCGCGGGCGCGAGCAGGGAGCGGCGGCGGCGTACGCGGCGGTCGCGAGCGCCTTTCTCGGCCTGCTCGTGCTGCAGGTCGGTGCCTTCGCCGCCCAGAACGTCGGCTACCTGTCGCAGCGCTACCTACTCACCGCCGCACCCGTCCTCTTCGTCGGCTTCGCCGCCTGGCTCGAGCGGGGCGCTCCGCGACCGCGACTGGTGGTCGCCCTCACGGCCGGGCTCGTGGTGGTCGGCGCGGCGCTCGTCCCCATCGGGGACGTCGTCCCGAACACCGGGGCCCAGGATGCCCTGTGGACGACGTGGCTGCGCGACCTCGCGATCGACTCGTCGCAGGCCGCGCGAGTCGTGCTGGTCGCCGTCGCGGCCGCGGTGCTCCTCGTCCTCCTCGTGCCGCGGGCCGTGCGCCCGTGGGCGACGACGGGGGTCGTCGCCGTCGCACTCCTCGCCCTCTCAATCGACGCCACGCGAACGATGATCTCGGAGTCGGAGGTGCAGCAGGAGGCGATGATCGGGAGCGAGGCACCCGCGTGGCTGCCCGCGCTCGGCGAGCCCGCCGTGCTGCTCGCGACGGGCGACCATCCGAGTCGCGCGATCGCGCGCACGTTCTTCTGGAACCCGGAGATCGCGTCCGTCGTGCGGTTCGAGGAGGCGGACGTCAACGTCCCGCCCTCCCCCCCGGTCGTTCGGGTGGACGACGACGGCCTGCTGCGCGGGCTCGACGGCTCCGTGCTCGCGGCACCGTACGTGCTGTCGCCGTCCACGGTGTCGCTCGCCGGGGAGATCGTGGCGCAGCGCCTCGATCCCGTCGCGCAGACCCCGGGCTGGCGGCTCTGGCGTGCCGAGCAGCCTCCTCGCATCACGACGCGCGTCGTGGGCACGCTCCCGAACGGAGACTTCGGCCCGGAGCTCACCGCGTACGTCCCGGGCTGCAGGCCCGGCGCGCTCGAGATCACCTTCCTCGGCAAGACCGGCGACCCCATCGGCGTCACGGTCGACGGCATCCCCTGGGGGACGGTCGAGGTGCCGAGCGAGACCGCGGCGTCCGCGCGGATCCCGCCACCCCCGTACGCGGACGGTGGGCACACGTGCGTCTTCAACTTCGCCACAGAGGGGTACGTGGGAACGACACGCATCCAGTTCGTCCCCGACGGGGAGTGACGGAGACTGCGGGTGCATCGCCCGCCGGCGCGCCGAGGGGCCGACGCATCCGCCTCCGTCGCGGTGCGTTCGCGCCCCCTAGCGGGTCGCGACGGCGACGATCTGCTCCAACCGGACCTCGACGCGATCCGGGAGCTCGCGCTCGGCCGTCGCGATGCCGGCGCGAACCTCGGCCGGATCGAGGAGGTCGAACGTGGAGATGTGCCGTCCACGGAGACGTTCGAGCGCCGTGTCGCGGTCGATGACGTCCGCGTCGCTCGTGCGGACGAGACGAACGCCCGTGAACCCTGCCGCCTCGAGCTCGGCGACGAGGGCGTCGGCAGCCGGGAATCGGGCCCGGTCGACGCCTGCCAGGGACGGGAAGAACGGCGCCGCCCAGTAGCGCTCGAAGTGCTCCTCGTGAAACGACGCGATCGCCAGCAGCCCGCCGCGTGAGAGCACCCGCCGCGCCTCCCCGAACGCCGCCGGCCGCTCGACGAGGTGCACCACGAGGCTCATCAGCACCCGTTCGAACCAGCCCGTCGCGAACGGCAGCGACTCCGCCCGCCCCTGCTTCAGGCCGACACGACGGGGCACGCGCGCACGGGCGACCGCCAGCATCTCCGCGCTCGGATCGATGCCCCAGACCCGTGCCTGCGCCCGCTCGGCGAGCGCTGCGGCCAGCGCCCCGGTGCCGCACCCGACGTCGAGGACACGCCGTCCGCGGAGATCACCCTCTCGGACGAGGACGTCGAACCGCCGCCACCACGCAGCGTCCTGGGGACGGAGCGTGTCGTAGACCCTGGCACGCGACCCGAACGACGGTGACCTCCCCTCCATGCGGGCAGTCTGCCGCCGAGGCAGGCGGCGGTGCTCAGTCCTCGTCGATCAGCTCGTCCGGCTCCGTCAACGCCTCGATCGCGTCGCGTGCGGCGTCGAGGTCGTCCTCCGCGACGAGCACCTTCAGCGGTGCGTCGTCGTGTTGCTGCGGATGCTCGGGCACTGCGTGCTCGAGCTCACAGCCGATGCCCGCGGCGACCAGGATCCGCTGCACCTCTTCGGCTTCCGTCACGTCCCCGGCGACGGTCAGCTGTACGAGCTCGGTCATCACGTGGACCCTACCTCGCCGCGCCCTCGCTTGGCGCCGCGAGGCACGAGCACCGGAGGCCCGCGCTCCGGGAAGGGGACGTCGACGACGTCGAAGTCCCGCGGCACGATCGTCTCGGCGAAGAGCTGTCGAGCCTCCTCCTCGACCTCCCGTCCGCCGTACCGATTCGAGACGTGCGTGAGGGCGAGCACCTTCACGCCTGCCTCACGTGCGACGAGCGCGGCCTCGCCGGCCGTGGAGTGCCGCGTCTCCCGTGCCCGGTCACGCTCGTCGGCGAGGAAGGTCGCCTCGTGCACCAGCACGTCCGCTCCGGCCGCTGCCTCGACGACGCTCGCGGCCGGCGCCGTGTCGCCCGCGACGACGACCACGCGTCCGGCGCGGTCGGGCCCCACGACCTCCTCCGGCGTCACCACGCGCCCGTCGTCGAGCGTCACGGGGCTCCCCTGCTGCAGGCGGCCGCGCTCGGGGCCCGACGGGACGCCGAGCGCCGCGGCTGCGTCGACGTCGAAGCGGCCCGGTCGCGGCGCCTCGACGAGCGCGTACCCGAGCGCGTCGACGCCGTGGTCGACGGGGAAGGTGACCAGCCGGTACCCGTCGCGGGCGAGGACGTCCCCGGGCTCGAGCTCGGCGACGCTCACCTCGTACGTGAGGCGGCCGAAGAGACGGCGCAGCGACCCGAAGAGCTCCCTGGTGCCGTGCGGCCCGTACACCGTCATCGCCGTCTCCCGGCCGCGGAGCGCGAACGTCTTCAGCATCCCCGGCAGCCCGAGGAAGTGGTCGGCATGGAGGTGGGTGAGGAAGACCTCCTCGAGCTCGACGAGGCCGACGTCCGACCGCAGGAGCTGCCGCTGCGTCCCCTCGCCGCAGTCGACGAGGAGTCGCTCGCCGGCGCGGCGGAGGAGCGTCGCCGACGGCGCGCGCCGGGCCGTGGGCGCAGACCCTGACGTTCCGAGGAAGACCACGTCGAGGTCCACGGGGCCGGATTCTAGTGGGCGCGCCCGGCTCCCCACCCCGGGGGGCCGCGACACCGCAACCGGCCGGTAGTACGCTCGGGTCGATGGCCGAGCGCGTGCAAGGAGGCCGACTCGTCGCGCAGGCGATCGCGGCCGAGGGCGTGGACGTCGTGTTCACGCTCTCCGGCGGCCACGTGATGCCGATCTACGAGGGCTGCCGGCTGGAGGGCATTCGTGTCGTCGACGTGCGCCACGAGCAGTCGGCGGCGCACGCCGCCGAGGCGTGGGGGCGCGTGCGCCGGGCGTGCGGGGTCGCCGTCGTCACCGCGGGCCCCGGCGTCACGGGAACCGTGACCGCCGTCGCGAGCGCGCTCGCGGCCCAGGTGCCCCTCCTCGTCATCGGCGGCGCGCGCCCGCTGGTGCAGGCGGAGCGCGGAGCGCTCCAGGAGTTCGACCAGCTGTCCCTGATGCGGCCGATCACCAAGTGGGCGGGCGTGTGCGCGCACGGCGAGCGGCTCCCGGAGTACGTCGCGCTGGCGTTCCGGCACGCGCTCGCGCGCCCCTTCGGCCCTGTCTACCTCGAGCTCCCGATGGACGTCCTCTTCGAGGAGGTCGAGGCCGATCGCGCACCGGGACCTGCGCGCGTGGCCGCCCTCAACCCGGGCGACCCGGACGGCGTCGAGCGCGCCGCCGACCACCTTGCGCGCGCCGAGCGCCCGGCGATCCTCGGCGGGTCCGGGATCTGGTGGGACGACGCGGCGCAGGCCCTCGCCACGCTCGCCGAACGGCTGAGCGCCCCGGTCTTCCTGAACGGATCCGGTCGCGGCTCACTGCCCCCCGGGCACCCGTGCTCCTTCCAGCACGCCCGATCGGCGACGCTCGCCGCCGCCGACGTCGTGCTCGTCGCCGGCGCGCCGCTCGACTTCCGTCTCCGCTACGGGGCGTTCGGCGAGGGCACCCTCCTCCACGTGCACGGCGACGCCAGGGAGCTCGGGCGGAACCGCGTCCCCGACGTGGGGATCACGGGCGACACCCGTCTCGTGCTCGCCGCGCTCGCGGAGCTCGTCGGCCCTCACCGCCCCAACAGCGGCTGGCTCGAGACGGTCGGCGCTGCCGAGACCAGCTGGTGGGACGCGCATCGAGAGGAGATCGAGTCCGAGCGGGCGCCGGTGCACCACTACCGCCTCGGCGCCGAGCTCGACCGTGTCCTTCCCGAGGACGCGGTCGTGATCGGTGACGGCGGCGACGTCGTCGCGGCCGTCTCGAGGGTCCTGCGCGTCCACAGGCCAGGGCACTGGCTCGACCCCGGCCCGTTCGGCTGTCTCGGCGTGGGGCCGGGCTTCGCGCTCGGTGTCGGCGCGGCCGGCTTCGGCGGCCGGATCGTGGTCGTGATGGGCGACGGCGCCTTCGGCCTCAACGGCATGGACGTCGACGCCCTCGTCCGGGCCGGCGTGCCCGCGGTCGTGGTGATCGGCAACGACGCGGCCTGGGGCGAGATCCGTATCCCCCAGATCGGGATCTACGGTGCCGACGGCGAGATCGCGACGCGTCTGTCCCCATCGCGGTACGAGCGCATCGCCGACGTGTTCGGCTGTCGCGGTGAGCAGGTCGAACGACCCGACGAGCTCGGCCCCGCCCTCGAACGGGCGCTCGCCGCCGACGAGCCCTCGATCGTCAACGTCATGCTCGACCCCGACGCGATGGCGGGGCACGCCTACCGGGGTCTCTGACGGCCCTCAGGGCAGCACCAGCACCTGGCCCGGCCTGATCGTCGATCCGTCCAGGTGGTTGTGCTCGCGGATGTTCCAGACCGCCGCGCGCGGGTCGCCGGCATAGCTCGCGGCCGCGATCGCCCAGAGCGTGTCACCGGGCCGGACGCGGTACCGCTGCTCGGGCCCGCCGGCACTCGTGTCGTGGGCGAAGAGAGCCCAGAGACCGACGGCGACGACGAGAACGAGGAGCAGCCGGGCGAACATCTGTTCGTACGGTAGGCGAACACCTGTTCGGTGTCAAGAGCCGACCGCCGAACCGCGCCTGCACGGTGCGGTGCCGACGCACGCGCAGACGGCTGCGAGCGCCAGCGACGAGCAGCATTCGCCCAGAGATCACCTTCACCGCCCCAGGAGCCCCGGTGTCCTGGAGCCGGAGCGCGCGCAGCCTAGAAGAGTCGCCCGAGCACCGCGTCGAGAAGCGCGGCGGCCCCGAAACGCACGGGATCGCCAGCAGGCAGGCCGGTCTCGACCTCGGCCCGGGCGACGGCGGCGCGGGCCTCGTCGTCCCCGAGGTCGACCGTGTTCAGCGCGACGCACGCGACCTGCGCCTTCCGTGCCGGGAGCGACACGCGCTCGTACAGCTCGACGAGCTCGGGAAGCGGGAGGAGCGGCTGCCCCGGGTAGCCGTCGACCTCCGTCACACCCGCCCGGTGGCAGAGGACGAGGACGTGCGGGGCGCTCCCGTGGAGGAGCCCGAGCGTCACCCCCGAGTACGCAGGATGGGTGATCGCGCCCTGGCCCTCGACGAGCAGGAGCTCGCCGCCTCGTGCGTGCCCCTCGACGACGAGGCGCTCGGCCGCACCGGCGATGAAGTCCGAGACGACGGCGTCGACGGCCAGTCCCCAGCCCGCGATCGCGATCCCCGTCTGTCCGGTCGGGACGAAGACGGAACGCAGTCCGCGCGACCGGGCCTCGCGATCGAGCTCGAGCGACACGGTCATCTTCCCGATCGCACAGTCCGAGCCGACGGTGAGCACGATGCTCGCCGGGACGCGAAGGTTCTCCCCGGTTGGGCAGTCGAGCCCTGCCGGCGGCCGCCGCAGGTCGCGCAACGTGACACCCGACCGCTCGGCGAGCGGGCCGAGCTCCGGATCGTCGACGAGGAACTCGTGCAGCCCGTTCTCGATGTCGAGGCCATGGCTGATGCAGGTCGTGAGGAGTGCGCGCCATGCGGGAGGAAACCGTCCGCCTTGCGTCGCGACGCCGACGAGCGCCGTCGTCGGTCCGTACGGGAGCGCCGCCTCGACGTCCCCGACGATGGGGACACCGTCGATCGTCTCGCCCGTTCGCTCCGAGTCGAGGATCACCACGACGTCGGCACGCCGGTATCGCAGCACGCCGCGAAGGGTCTTCCCGTAGTGCGTGTCGCCGGAGTAGCCCTCGGCAAGGACGAGGAGGCGCTCAGCCGACACCGAGACCTGCACCCGCCCCCGGTACCTGCACACCCACGGTGAGCACCACGCCGGGGCAGGGGTCCTCGGCGAGCAGGAGGTTCCCGTCCAGGTCGACGTGATCGCACAGCGGCGCGACGCAGCACCCTGCGGCGATACCGAGCCCCGACTCGATCATGCACCCGAGCATCACACCGAGCCCCAGCGCACGTGCCGCGTGTGCCATCCGGATCGCCTCCCGGATGCCGCCGGACTTCGCGAGCTTGATCGTGATCCCGTGCGCGACCTCGGCACACGGGCCCACGTCGGCCAGCGTGTGACAGTCCTCGTCGACGTAGATCGGGAGCGGTGACCGCCGACGGAGGACGGTGCCGTCGGCGTCGCCGGCCCGGAGCGGCTGCTCGACGTACTGGACGCCGAGCTCCGCGAGCTGCGGGATCGCGTCGAGGGCCTCGTCGAGCGACCACCACTCGTTGACGTCGACCTGGAGCGGGAGCTCGGTGACCGATCGGACGGCCCGAACACGCTCGACGTCGAGGCCGTCCGCTCCTCCGAGCTTCAGCTTGAGGCGCCGGAACCTCGATGCGACCCGCTCGGCGCGGCGCGCCATGTCGTCGGGGTCACCGAGCCAGACGGTCCACGACGTCGGCGGGCCCGCTCGCGGGAGCCCGAGCAGCCGCCACGACGGAAGCCCGACGAGCTTGCCCTGGAGGTCGTGCAGCGCGGCGTCGAGCGCGGCCTTCGCCGCCTGTTCGCCGGGCAGAGCGGCGAGTCGTTCCCCGATCTCCTCGAGCGCGAACGGGTCGTCGCCGAGCACCCCGGCGTGCTCCTCGACGAAGGCGAGCGCCGACGCCGCGGTCTCGCCGTAGTGGTCGATCGGCGCCGCCTCGCCCCGCCCCTCGACGCCCTCGTGTGCGACGGTGACGTGGACGACGTCGGCCGTGTCCTGCGACTCGCGGGAGATCACGAACGTCTCCGCCAGACGCAGCGTGACGATGGTGGCCGTGACGCGCACGGCGAGAGCCTACTGCGCTCGCGGCGGCGCGGGCTCCCCCACGAGTCGGGTGAGGACGGCGACGACCGCCGATGCGAGCGCGAGCGCGAGGCCGGCGCCGGCGCTCCAGCCGAGCCAGAGGCCGAGGCCGCCGAGCGCGAACAGCCCGATCTCCAGGACGAGCCGCCACGGGTCGGGGAGGCGCCGGGCGGAGCGGGGCCCGACCCACATCCCCCACGCCCCGGCGGCGGCGAGCACCACGACCACGGCCACGACCGTTCCCAGCGGGCCGCCGCCCCCGAGCTCCCAGCCTCCGACCGCCAGTGCGGCGAGCAGGCACAGCTCGAGCACGAACCGCACGGCGAGCACCGTCGACCGCATGGACGCCGAGTCTATGCCCCGACGGTCGGCACCGAGGGACGCCCCGACGGTTCGGGCCGCTCGCGGGCCGGGCTAGACTGAACGAGTCCCCGCGCCCGTAGCTCAGGGGATAGAGCGCGCGCCTCCGGAGCGCGAGGTCGCAGGTTCGATTCCTGCCGGGCGCATCAGGCGGTACAAGCTGGACATCGTGCAAGCCCCGGGGGATGCGGGGTCTTGCCGTGTCTCAGGGGTTCTGGCGTGTCCGGGGTCGTGCTCGAACGTGTCATGCGAAACCGGGCGTTGGCAGCCCGTTGTGCCCGGGCGACGAACGCGTCGGGCTGCTCCGGATCGTGAGACGAGCTGACCGGGGGTGCGTTCGCCGTGCGGCGCGGCTCGGTGCGGTCGACGCCCGCGAGGATCGTGCCGCGGTCGATTCCAGTCCCTCGACCGCGGGCATCCGCCGCGACCGTCGCGCGCTGCGTCTTGGCGGTGGCACGATCCGGCGCGACGTGCAACGATCACGTCGACGCGGCCCTTCGGGGCCCCCCGACTCTCCCCCAAGGCCCCCCTGGGCCGCGTTCCCGCTGAGAGTCGCACCGCAGTCGCGGCATCGCCCGCGGAGGGCGGGTGGGCGGGGAGCGATCCCCCAAGAAAGCCCTCTCGAGCTCCCCAACACTCCCCGCCCCCGCCCTCTCGTCTTACTCGCGGACGGGCGCCCGTCAAGCGGCGACGGCACGTGGCGCCCTCACCAGCCGGGTACGGCAGCGCGGGCATAGGATGCCTCATCACGCTCGTCCTCTACGACAATCCCCGCTCGTCGAACGCGCTCAAGGCGCGGTTCTGCCTCGCCGAGTGCGGGCTCGCCGCGGAGCTGCGCACGGTGCCGTTCGACCAGCCACGCCCGGACTGGTACCTCGCCGTCAACCCGCTCGGCGGCATCCCGACGCTCGACGACGGCGGCTTCGTGCTCAGCGAGTCGAACGCCATCCTCCGCTACCTCGCCGTGCGCGAGGGACGGAACGATCTCTACCCCACGGAGCCCCGGCAGCGGGCCCGTGTGGAGATGATGCTCGACCGGTGGTCCTCCACCTTCCGGCCCGCGTTCTTCCGGCACGAGGCGGCGGCTCTCGGCTTCGCCCCGGGGAAGGGGATGGGCGGCGCGCCGCCGGATCCCGACACGGCCGGACGGATCGCCACCGAGCTCGGCCCCACCCTCGCACTGCTCGACTCGATCGTCGACGCCGAAGGGACCGCCCTCGGCTCGTTCACCCTCGCCGACATCGCGGCCGCACCGATCCTGTACCGCACGCGACACACGGGTCTCGACCTGAGCGGGTACCCGAATCTCGAGCGGTGGCGGGACACGGTCGTCTCCCGGCCGTCGTTCACCGCGGCCGACCCCGTCGTGTGACCGTGCCAACGCGACGGCCGGCGCTCGACACGCCCGAGACGTGACCCGCGCCGCAGCGGAGCGAGCGCGATGATCCATGCTCGTGCTCGCCGTGCCGGCGCACAGGTGCTGACCGTCCTCGGCATCGTCGTCCGACGCGCTCCGCTGCGTCGGATCGAGCTCGCCTTCGCCGGGTTCAACCTCGCCGAGTGGGGCGTCTGGGTGGCGTTGCTCGTCTACGCGTACGGCAACGGAGGGACGACCGAGGCTGCGGTCGTCGCCGTCGTGCAGCTCGTGCCCGCTGCCGTCTTCGCGCCGCTCGCGTCGGTGATGGGAGATCGCCATCGGCCTGGACGTGTGCTCTTCTGGGGCTACGTCGCACAGGCGTTCTGGCTCGGCGTGACCGGTGCCGCGCTGCTCGCCGAGGCGCGACCGCTGATCGTCTACGGGCTCGCGGTGGGCGCGTCGATGGCGATCACGATCACGCGTCCGACGATGGCGGCGTTCGTTCCCTCCCTCGCGCGCTCACCCGACGAGCTCACCGCGCTCAATGTCGTCACGAGCTGGACGGAGAGCGTGAGCGTCCTCGTCGCGCCCGCCCTCGCGGGCATCCTCCTCGCGATCGGGAGCACGGGGACCGTGTTCGCGGTGATGGCGTTCGTGGTCGCCGCGAGCGCGCTGCTCGTCCGCCCCTACCCAGGGCCGCCTCCCGCCGGAGGACACGAGCTCGTGTCGACCGGAGCGTCCCTCGGGGCCGCGTTCGCTGTCCTCCGGGAGGAGCGGTATGCACGAGTGCTCGTGATCGCGCTCTCGGCCGACTTCGTCGCCATGGGCGCGCTCGACGTGCTCTACCCCGAGCTCGCGATCGGCGTGCTCGAGCGCAGCGAGTCCTGGGCCGGGTACCTGAACGCCGCGTTCGGGGCCGGCGCGACGCTGGCTGTCGTGGTCACGGCAGGCCTCGTGGGCAAGCCTCGGCTCGTCCCCTCGCTGCTGGGAGGCCTCGCGCTGTACTTCGTCGCCTTCGCGGTGCTCGCCGCCGCGCCGACGACCGGCACGGCTCTCATCCTGCTGGCTGCTGCCGGAGCGGGCCGCGTCATCTTCGACGTGGCGACGCGCACGCTGCTCCAGCGCGTCGCCCCGACCGACGTGCTCGCACGCGTGTTCGGCCTGCTCGAGGGCCTCGCGATGGCCGGCCTCGCGATCGGGTCGCTCCTGATCGCCGGGCTCGTGGCGCTCGGAGGAGCCTCGTTCGGACTGATCGGGATCGGGCTCCTCCTCCCCCTCGCCGCCCTCGTCGCCGGGCGCACGCTCCTCGACGTCGATCGACATGCCGACGTCCCCGTCGTCGAGATCAACCTCCTGCGCTCGCTGCCGCTCTTCGCCCTCCTCCCCGCCGCACAGGTCGAGGGTCTCGCACGCTCGCTCCAGCCCCTCGCCGTCACGGGCGGCACCGAGCTGATCGTGCAGGGCGAGCTCGGCGACCGCTTCTACGTGGTCGCCGACGGCGAGATCGAGGTAACGAGGGACGGGTCCCGGGTCGCGACGCTCGAGCGCGGCGACGGGTTCGGCGAGATCGCGCTCCTGCACGACGTGCCACGAACCGCCACGTGCCGGGCGGTCGGGCCGGCGAGGGTGTACGTGTTGGCGCAGACTGACTTCCTCACCGCCGTGACCGGCCATCCGCAGGCGCACGAAGAGGTGAGCAGGCTCGCCACCGGGCGCTCGCCCGAGGCCGGCGCGACCTCCACCGTCCGCTGAGCCCGCGCCGGCGACGGCCCGGCGATACCGTCTTCTCGTGCACGCGTGGCTGCGGAGCCTGAACCCGAACCTCCCACGGCCCGTGCAGACACTGCAGCTCGGCGGGCTCGTGAGCGCGTTCGGGAACGGCGTCGTGATCCCGTTCGTGCTCATCTACCTGCACAACGTCCGCGGCATCGGCCTCGGGATCGCCGGCCTGATCGTCGCAACGAACGGCGTGGTGAGCCTCGTCGCCGGACCGCTCTCGGGGCCGCTCGTCGACCGCTTCGGCGGACGGCGGATCCTCGCCCTCGCGCTCCTCGTGCTCGCGCTCGGATACGGCGGCCTCGCGCTCGTCCACACTCCCTGGCACGGGTTCGTCGCCGCCGCCGTGATAGGCGCCGGGAACGGCTTCTTCTGGCCTGCCCAGTCGACGCTCCTCGCGGCGCTCGCGTCCCCGACGCAGCGGCCCGCGACGTTCGCGATGCAGCGCGTCGTCATGAACCTCGGCATCGGCCTCGGCGCGCTCACCGGCGGCGTGATCGCGACGACCGACCGTCCCGAGACCTTCGTCGCCGTGTTCGTGATCGACGCCCTGTCCTTCCTCGCCTACCTCGGGATCCTGTGGCTGTTCGTGCCGGGCGTCGTCCCCCGGCTCGAGGCCGTCGAGCAGGCGCACTCCGCCTCGAACAGCTACCGGGACGTCGTCCGGCACGGCGCCTTCATGGCGGTCGTCGGGCTGAACGCGCTCTTCGTCTTCGCGGGGATGTCCGGATTCGAGCTCCTCCCCGTCTTCGCGAAGAACGAGTCCGGCGTGTCGGAGACGTCGATCGGTGTGATCTTCTTCGTCAACACCGTCGTGATCGTGCTCGCCCAGCTGCCGATCACGAAGCTCGCGGAGGGGCACCGGCGGATGCGCGCGCTCGCGCTGCTCGGGCTCGTGTGGGCCGCGTGCTGGGTCGCCGTGGCGCTCGTCGGCGGGAGCAGCCTCGACGGGAGCACGGCGGCCGTGCTCTTCGCGATCACGATGGGCGCCTTCGGCATCGGAGAGTGCATCCACGGCGCCGTCCAGGCTCCTCTCGTCGCCGACCTGGCCGCGCCGCGCCTGCTCGGCCGCTACATGGCCCTCTCGGCGCTCTCCTGGCAGGTCGGATTCGCTCTCGGCCCCGCGATCGGGGGCTTCCTGCTCGAGCGCAGCCCGAGCGGCACCTGGCTCGTGTGGGCGTCCATGTGCTGTGTCGGGGCAGCGCTCGCTCTGGCGCTCGAGCGGCTGATACCGCTCGCCGCGAGGAGAACGCCGGTCGCCCAGCCGGTGTGAGCGTCGGGCCCGGGGCAGGCGACGCGACTAGAATGGAGAACATGGTGCCGGCGATCGACGACCCCCTCAGTACCCGTGCCGAGCCTTCCGCGCATCACGAGACGTACCCGGTCCCGCGGGCCCGGCGACGTCGTCGCCCCGCCCAGGACTGAGATCCACGAGGTCGCGAGCGGCGGCCTGACCTGGATCAACGTCGTCCACCCCGACGTCGAGGTCGCGAGCGCGCTCGCCGAGCGATTCGGTTGGCATCCCCTGGACGTGGAGGACATCGTCTCGCGCCGTCAGCGCCCGAAGGTCGACGACTACGAGGACGACGGATACCTCTTCTCCGTCCTCCACTTCCCGGTCTACGACAAGACGATCCAGCGGCTCAACGCCGCCGAGCTCGACCTGTTCATCGGCCAGGACTACCTCGTCACGATCCCGAACCGCGAGCTGCTCCCGGTCACACGGCTGTTCGCCCGCTGCGAGTCCGACGAGGAGTTCCGCGACTCGCTGTTCGCTCGTGGGCCCGGACGGCTCCTGTACGAGGTGCTCGACGACCTCTTCGACTACTGCTTCCCGATCCTCGACAAGATCGCGCACAAGCTCGACCGGATCGAGGACGACGTGTTCGAGGGCCGGTCCGAGGAGGTCGTCCGCGACATCTCCAACGTGAAGCAGGAGATCATCTCCTACCGCAAGATCATCAAGCCCGAGCGCGGCACGCTGCGCGTCCTCGAACGGCGCGTCGACCGCTTCCTTCCCGAGGAGCTCGAGCTCTACTTCGACGACATCGTGGACGCAGCGGAGCGGATCTGGGACCTCCTGGACAACTACAAGGAGGTCGTCGAGGCACTCGAGTCGACGAACGAGTCGGTGATCTCGCACCGGCAGAACGACGTCCTCCGCCTGCTGACGATCTTCAGCGTGACGATGCTGCCGCTCACCGTGCTCACCGGCATCTTCGGGATGAACGTCTTCTTCCCGGGCGAGTCGAGCTCCGAGGCGTTCTGGGTGATCCTCGTGATGCTCGTCCTGCTCCTCGGCGGCATGGTCGGCTTCTTCCGCTGGAAGCGCTGGCTCTAGGCTCGTTCGCCTACCAGAGCGACGTCCGGCTCGTTCGTACCCGAGTCTTGGAGCCCGAGAAGCCGCTCCTCGAGCTGCTGCGCCTCGCTGCGGAACACCTCGGGCGGTTGCCGATCCCGGCTACGGGGCTACCCCGCTACCGCACCGCGACCAGAGCGTTCAGCGTCCTCTCCTCGGGTGCGTCTCGAGACGCGGTGCTACCGGGGAGCAGACGGCATCGTGTCCCCGCCTGACGGTGGGCCGCCGCGCGGCTTCCGCACGACCGTCCTGCGCTCCCCGCTCATGCTGTGGCCTGCCCGTTCTCGGCGCTTCTGCCGCACGTGGACGATGATCGTCCGGAAGAGCACATAGAGACCGACGAGGAAGGGCAGCTGCGCACCCCAGTACTGTCCCGCGCCCGCTCCGTCGCCGGATACGTATCCGTCCACGAACGCGCCGCCGATCGTCACCGACGCGATCACGGCAGCTGCGACCCAATCCCACCACTTCATTCGAGCGACCTCCTGCCTCCAGGCTGCCACCAGCGCGTCAACCCGGCATCAGGGCGGTTGCCGATCCCGGCTACGGAACCCCCGCGCCCCGACGCTCCGTGACGGGCGACCTCTCCACCACCGCGAACCGTCCGACGCGATCCCGCTGCGGAGGCCGGTGGAAACGATCATGAGAACTGCGGGAAATCCCGGATGCCGCAGGTGTCCGGCGGCGGCGAGACTTGCGCGTGCAATCACCTTCTTCCAGCGCGGCCCCAAGCGGCGCCTGACGCTCGCCCCCTTCCTCGTCAGGCTCCACTTGGGGCCGCGGCGCTCGTGCTCACGCGCGGAGCGGAGGGTCGAGCGGGCGGAGCGTCCCGTCAACGCGGACGGGCGGGGATCGAGGCCCGCCCGGGGCAGGTGCGCCTAGGAGGCCTCTGTTTCCACGACCTCGAGGACGATCGGGGGCGTCCGGACGTCGAGCCGGTCGATCACGCCGGAGCCGACCAGGCGGTCACGAAAGGCCCTCGCGTCGTCGAGCGACGAGAACTCCAGCTGCACGACGATGTCGTTCGGGTCGTCGACGCCGCGGAGGATCGTGTGCCGGGTGACTCCGCCCTGCGCTCGCCCGACGGGGTCGGCGTCGAACATGCCCTTCCACTCGTCGAAGTCGTGGTTGTAGTGAACGAGCATGACGGCCATGACGGTGTGCTCCTTCCTTCGGGGTCTCGGCTCGGTGATGGTCGCACGCGTCACGACGTCCGCCAAGCGTCGGCCGTTTCAGGTTCCGTCCAGGGCCCTCGCCCGCCGGCCCGACGCGATCCGTTCCCTGCGGGGCCCGACGTCGATTCCCTTCCGGGGGGAGGCGCTATCCCCCGAAGCCGAGAAGCCCGGCGAGGACGGGATAGACGAGCTCGGGCCGGGCGTCCGGTTGCTGCACGTCGATGAGGTCGTGGCGCAGCCCGAGCCGGCGCGGGAACTCGTACTCCTGGACGTCGGCGCCCAGGCGGCGCCACGCCTCCCCCAGCGCACGGACGTCACCGTTGTCGACCTGGTCGTCGTTCGCATTCGTGACGAGGGCGATCGACGCCACGGCAGGGGCGTCGATCGCGGCGGACGCCCGGACCGACCGCGAGAGCCGGTACATCTCCGCCAGCGCGCGGGTCGACTCCCCGGCGTATGCGTGCGTGAGCGCCGACGACCCGGGGAGGGACACATCGGGGAGCCGGCCGAAGAGGTTGACGAACACGTAGTCGACGACGTCCGGCATCCGCGGGAGCGTGAGCGCAGGGGCGACGACGACGGCCCGCGCGACGTCGTCCCGGTGCTGTGCGATCCACGCCGAGACGACACCTCCCATCGACAGCCCGAGCACCCGCACGTCGCGGCCGAGACCGCGCGCGGTGTCCACCGCCTCGTCCGCGTAGGCGCGCAACTGTCCCGCCGTGAGACCACCGACGTTGCCGACACCTCCGATCGCACGCGTCGTCGTGTCGGCGAGGCCGTGGTGCGGGACGCGCAGGATGAGGACGTTCGCGCCCGTGCTGTGGATCAACCTCCCGAGCTCCACGAACTGGCGCGGGCAGTTCGTCAGCCCGTGGACGAGGACGACGGCCACCGCCGTGCGACGACCGTGCTGGAGGAGACGGGACTTGCAGGGCTCGTGGACGCGACGCCGCTCACGTGCCCGAACGGCGGCGAACCGCGACATCGACTCCGCGTAGCCGGCGGCGGGGTCAGGCCGAGAGACGAGACCGCCCGACGAGCTGGGGACGACCGCCAGCACGATCACCGCCACCAGCACGACCCCTGCGACCCCCGCCAGGACGCGTGCCGCGAGGCGGAGCTTGGGACGGGCTCCTCTCGCGGTGCCGCCGGCCATTCGCGTCACTATCGCATCCGTCTGCTGCCGATGCTCCGGCGCGCGGCTTCGAGCGAAGCCTCGGACGCGGCCGGGGACGGCACGCCCCGAGGGAGCCCCTCCCCCAGTGCCGGTTACCCCTTTCGGGGGGCAACGTGCGTCCCGCGACGACCGACCGTATGCCCACGGCAGCAATCGACACAAGGGGCAGACGATGACTGCGGCACAGTTCGAAGAGCTCGACGAGTCCGAGGCGGTCGAGGTGCTCCGGTGGCGTTTCGGCGTTCTCCTCCGCGCCGGGTTCGACTTCGACCAGGCGGCGATGGTCGCCGCGCACGTCGACGTCGATCTCCACGAGGCGGTCGAGCTCCTCGACCGGGGCTGTCCGGCCGAGACGGCGATCCGGATCCTCGTCTGATTCGTCCTTCCGGCGGTCGACGGGACGACATCCCCCCATGTGGGGGATGCCGGCCGAGGCGCCCTCTGGCAGAACAGAGGGAGCCATCTGCGACCCGGGAGGAGGTCGATGACTGCGGCACAGTTCGAACGGCTCGCCCCGTCGGAAGCGGAAGCGCTCCTCTGCGCGCGCTTCCGGGCACTCGCCGCGTGCGGCTGTCCACCGGACGACGCGCTCGTGCTCGCGAGCCGCGTCGACGTCGACGTCTGCGACGCGATCTCGCTCCTCCGGCGCGGCTGCCCGCCGGCGCTCGTTCCCGCCCTGCTGACCTGACAGGCGTCGCCGGCACGCGAGGAGGCCGCACGACGCGGCGCCGGCGCGCCGTGATGCGATCCGGGACGGTGCCCGCGCGCCCCCGTGCCGGTGACGACGGGCTCTAGACTCGCGCGATGTGCACGACGAGCCGTCGCCGACGGTCCGGCCGTCTCGCAGCCGTCGTCGTCGTCGCCCTCCTCACGATCGCCGGCGCCGGGTGTGACGCCGCGTCCCCGGTGTCGACGACGGACGGGACAGTCGCCGCCGTCGCAGACGGCGACACGGTGGTGCTCGGCGACGGTCGCCGGGTCCGCCTCGTGCAGATCGACGCCCCCGAAGCCGCGAACGAGTGCTACGGGCACGAGGCGACCACGCTGCTCCGCCGCCTGACGCCTCGGGGCACCACCGTCGCACTGGAGCGTGACCCCGCGCTCGACGACGTCGACGCATACGGGCGCCCGCTTCGCTACCTCGTCGCCGGCGGCACGAACGTGAACCTCGAGCTCGTGCGACTCGGCGCCGCGGTGCCGTACTTCTTCCGGGGCGACCGCGGCCGCTACGCCGACGAGCTGCTCACCGCAGCACGGGATGCCCGCGCTGCGGGGCGCGGGCTCTGGGGCGCCTGCCCCGGGGCGCGACTCGATCCGGCGCGTGGCGCGGTCACGGGCTCCCGGTGACGCAGCGCGAGGACCATGCGCCCGCCGACCCGCTCCGCCCGAGTAGGCTTCCACCGTGGCCACCCGGTTCTGGCACCCCGTCGCGGACATGCACGCCGTTGCCGCCGGCGGCGAGCTCTGGCTGGATCACGGCTCCGGAGCCCACATCTGGGATGTCGAGGGCCGACGCTACGTCGACGCCACGGCGGGCCTCTGGTACGCCAACGTGGGCTACGGACGCGACGAGATCGTCGACGCGGCGGCAGCGCAGATGCGCCGCCTGCATGCGTACTCCCATTACGGCGACGTCTCCACGGAGCCGACGAGCCGACTCGCCGAGCGGATCGCGTCGCTGGCACCGATCGACGACGCCGTGGTCTTCTTCGCCTCCGGCGGAGGCGAGTCGGTGGAGACCACGGTGAAGATGGTGCGCCGCTACTGGAGCCTCACCGGCGAGCCCGACCGCACCGTGATCGTGACCCGGGAGCGCTGCTACCACGGTCTCGCCGGATACGGGACGAGCATCGTCGGCACGGATGTCTTCAAGGCCGGTGTCGGTCCGCTCGTCGGCGACACCGTCCGTGTCCCGTGGGCGTCGGCCGACGCGCTCGCCGACGCGATCGACGAGATCGGCGCCGAGCGCGTCGCGGCCTTCTTCTGCGAGCCGATCATCGGCGCCGGCGGTGTGCTGCTCCCGCCCGAGGGCTACCTCGACGCGGTTCAGTCGGTCTGTCGTGACCGCGGCGTGCTGTTCGTCGTCGACGAGGTGATCTGCGGTTTCGGCCGGGTCGGCGACTGGTTCGCGTCGACGCGCTTCGGCCTCGAGCCGGACGCGATCACGTTCGCGAAGGGGATCACCTCCGGATACGTGCCGCTGGGTGGCGTGATCGTCGGCCCGCGGCTCCGCGATGCGTTCTGGTCGGCCGAGGCCGGTGTCTGGCGGCACGGGTACACGTACTCCGGCCACGCCACGGCGACCGCCGCGGCCCACCCGAACCTCGACATCCTCGAGCGCGAGGGGCTGCTCGGCCGGGCGCTCGAGCTCGAGCGCGAGCTCGCCGACGCACTCGGCCCACTCGCCGAGCACGAGCTCGTCGGCGAGGTGCGGGCGGGGCTCGGGGCCGTCGCGGCCGTCCAGATCGACGAGTCGGTCGTCGCCGCGGATCCCGGTCTCCCCGACCGCGTCACGCTCGGCGCACGCGATCACGGCGTCCTCACCCGCACGCTCGTCGGCGGGGGCCTGCAGGTCTCGCCGCCGCTCGTCGTCGACCGTGAGGGCGTCGACGAGATCGCGTCAGGCCTGCGTGCTGCGCTCGACGACGTCGCCGCCCAGGGCTAGCCGCATCCTGACGAGGCGGAGGAACCGCCGCCACGGGAACGCCGGACCGGGATCCCAGTGGTCCGTGCGGCGGAACGCCTCGCTCACGTCCGCGTGACCCGCCACGCCACGGCGCCGCATCCGAAGGTCTTCTGCCCGCAGCCGGCGCGCCGGGATGTCGTGCCGCCGACAGATCTCGGCAGTGAGGATTGCGCTGCGCTCGAGCACGGACCAGCTGTAGTCGTCGTCCCACCCCCGGGGCCCCTGCCCGGCGTACCCCGCGAGCTCGATCCCGATCGAGCGCTCGTTGCCCCCACGTGCGTGCCAGGCGATGTCGTCCTCGTGGACGCACTGGACGATCGAGTCCGCGTCGACGCAGTAGTGCGCGGAGACCCGGCTGTCGGCTCGCGCGAACCAGCGCGCGACCGCCTCGGCGGTGTCGGCGCGCTCCGGCGCCTCCATGGTGTGGACGACGACGACGTCGACGGCACGCCCCGTCGTCCGGGTGACATGGGGGCTGGCGATGAACGGGTAGGCCACGGCGGATCCCTCGGTCGGGGGACTGCCGCAGGCCCCCAGGGTAACGCCCTGGCCCCGGTTTGTGTAGAGGTGCAGCGCCTTTTCGTCGGGACTGTCCCCCTTCCCGCCGAGGCCCTGCGGTGCTCCGGCTACGTGACCTCGGCGAGCCAGGAGACGATGCGCTCCGCGATCTCCTCGCCCCGGTCCTCTTGGAGCAGGTGCGACGCGCCTGCGACCGTCTCGGCGGGGCCCGCACCGGGGATCAGCGCGGCCATGCGCTCGGCGTGAGCGATCGAGAAGATCGGATCGGAGTCACCGAAGAGCACGAGCGCCGGCTTCACCCACGCGCGCAGGGCCTCACGAACCGCGAGCATCGCCGGTGCGCTCGGGTGCTCTGCGCTCGTCGGCACGAGGTCGGGGAACGCGACGACCCCCACCTTCGACTCCGGCGTCGGGAAGGGCGCATCGTATGCCGCGGCGACATCGTCGGGGATCGGGGTCGCGCAGGAGAGGCGCACGAGCTGCCCCGGCACGATCGCCGTGCCGACCCTCCGCATGAACGCTTGGAAGCGGAGCCACTCGGGCCCCGGCGCCTGGGCTCCGATCCCGGTGTTCATGATCACGAGGCGGTCGATGCGGTCGGGGTGCTCGACGGCGAGCCGGAGGCCGAGCGGGCCGCCCCAGTCGTGCACGACCACGGTCGCCCGCGACAGCCCGAGCTGACGACAGACGAGGTGCTCGACTGCCGCGTACTGCGCGTCGTACGAGTACCACGTCGGGTCGAGCGGCTTGTCCGACCGACCGAACCCTGGGTAGTCAGGGGCGACGACGCGGCCGACCCGCGCGAGCGGCGGGATCATCCGACGGTAGAGGTACGCCCACGTCGGCTCGCCGTGGAGGAGGAGGATCGGGTCGCCCTCCCCTTCGTCGACGTAGTGGAGGCGCAGGCCGTCCTGCTCCGCATAGCGCGGCTCGAAGTCCCATCCGGGAAGGCCCTCGAAACGCTCGTCCGGAGTCCTGAAGGCCTCGACGCCCACGTGGACACCCTAGAAGAGGTCGCCGCCCGACGGCGGCGCGACAGCCGGCTGCTCGTCGAGCGAGGACCCGGCGTCTGGGACAATGGGAGCCGTGACCAAGCCGCTGTGGGCGCCGTGGCGCGTCGTGTACATCGAGCAGGCGGGATCCGAGGACGGCTGTGTGTTCTGCCGCGAGGCCGAGGGCGCACTCGGTGACGACAGCCTCGTCGTGTGTCGGGGGGAGCGTGCACTCGTCCTGCTCAACAAGTTCCCGTACTCGTCCGGCCACCTCATGATCTCGCCGCTGCGGCACGTCGGCGCGCTCGACGCCCTCGACGAGGAGGAGGCGCTCGAGCTCCATCGGCTGACCGTCCGCGCGCTCGCTGCGCTGCGCGCGGTGTGCAGTCCGGACGCCTTCAACATCGGGTGGAACCTCGGCTTCGTCGCCGGCGGCAGCATCGCCGAGCACCTGCACGAGCACGTCGTCCCTCGCTGGGGCGGCGACACGAACTTCATGCCGGTGCTCGCCGACGTGAAGGTCGTCCCGGAGCACCTCCTCGCCACGCGCGACCGGCTGCGCGAGGCGTTCGACGCCTGATCGCGGGTCGGCAGCGGGTGCCGCCGTCCGTGCCCGCAGGCGCCAGCCGTGCCGCGAGTGCCTAGCGGGTGCCGCCCAGGACGCCGAGCGCGGCCCACCCACGCGGCAGCGTCGTCTCGTAGTCGTAGAGGCTCCACCCCGTCGCACCCGTGTCGGCGACCGCATCGGCGAAGGCCTGGAGCTCGTCCCTGCTCATTCGGTTGGCGACGCCGCCGGCCGCGTGGATCGGGACGTCGACGCCGACGAGCGCGCGCACCTGGCGGAGGGAGCGGGCGACGTACCCGTAGGTCGCGTCGTAGCCGGGAAACCCACCACCCGTGTAGGCCATCGGCACGAACGCGTCGTAGAGCGGCCCCAGGTCCGCCCACGGGAACCGGGGCCACCAGCCCGCGTGTCGCTCGAGCGCGCGCGGCGGGTAGGTGATCGCGGCGACCGGGGTGTCACCCGCCTCGGTGCGCAGCGTCCGCGAGAGCGCGAGCAGACGCCGTGTGCGGAGACCGACGTTCTTCAGCCGTGTCGACTCGATGTCGAGCGCGACGGCGTCGAAGGACCCTCCGGCCGGGGTGCGGAAGCGCAGCATCGCCCGCGTCCGGCGGAGATCGCGGGTCGGCCGGTCGAACCCCGGCAGGTACCAGGCGACGACGGCGACGCCGCGCTCGTGCAGCGCGTCCACGAACCGGCCGAGAGGGCCCGGCTTCACGACGTCCACCGCGCTCCGGTCGTTCGCGGTCTCCGCGAAGACGGTTCGCACGCCACGCGCGGCGATCCGCGCCGCTGCGGCCTCCGGCGCCCGGTAGTAGGCGTCGTAGATGTCGACCCAGGTCGCGAGCCCGTCGAAGACCGACGCCTCGGCACGCGGTGCGGCGACTGCCGACCGCTCGGCGGCGGCGACCGCGGCGAGCGACAGCGCGACCGCGACGACGAGGAGCGAGCGACGCATGGGCCGAGGATAGGCGGCTCGTGTGAGGGAACCGTGAGCGGACGGCTAGAATCCGAGGGCGCGCGGGCGTAGCTCAGCGGTAGAGCACTGGCTTCCCAAGCCAGGTGTCGTGGGTTCGATCCCCATCGCCCGCTCTCGGACTCCCCCGTATGTCGGTCTCCTCATCGGCCGGCGCGGACTCGTCAATGCCCCGGTCACCACCGCTCTCACTGCGGTGGTGATGAGTGCCTGGCCCCAGCTGGAGGCGGCCTCCGGTCCCGGCGACACGGGTCTGCCCGAGTCGCTCTCGATGCTGCGTGCGGTGGCCGCAGTGGTTCGCGAAGGGTGGTCCCAGGGAGCACGAACGGGTGACGAACGCGATCCAACGGCCGCCGATGCGGGACGCCCGGCGCGGTCGAGGAGCTCTCAGGGTGCGCCGAGCACGAGCGGCAGCCTCGCATCGGCCGCCCACTCCTCGAGCGACGCCGTGTAGACGGCGACGTCCGTGAAGCCGAGCCGCGTCATCGCGAACGCGGTCGCCGACGCGGCAATCCCGCCGCCGCAGTACGTGATCGTACGCCGTCGGCGGTCGGCTGCGAACAGCGAGGCCAGCTCGTCGAGTGACCGGTAGCGGCCGGTGTCCTCGAACATCTCGAGCACAGAGACGTTCGTGGCTCCGGGAATGTGACCCGGCCGGTCGTACAGCGTCCACTCGCCGCGGTAGTGCTCCGGCGGCATCGTGTCCACGAGCCACACGGCAGCGTCCTCGATCGCGGCGAGCACCTCGTCGCGGTCGGCGATCAGCTCCGGTCGGGGACGGGGGGTGAGCCGCCTCGACGGCTGTGTGGACGGCTCGACGGAGAGCGGCCGATCCGCGAGCAGCCACGCGACGAGCCCGCCGTCGAGGATCGCTGCACGGTCGAACCCGACCCAGCGCAACATCCACCAGACCCGTGCGGCCCACACGGACATGTTCCCGTCGTAGAGCACGACGCTGGAGTCGTCCCCGACGCCCAGCGCGCCCATCGCCGCACAGAACCGCTCCGGTGTCGGGAGCGCTGCTTCCAGAGGGCTCTCGGGGTCGGCCAGGTCGCCGAGCAGGTCGGCGAAGCCGGCGGTCGCGATGTGACCCTCGTCGTACTCGGCCCGTCCGCACACGTTGAGCAGGCGTCCGTGCTCACCGGTCTGCTGGTAGACGCTGCAGTCGAGCACGACGAGGTCGGGATCGTCGAGGTGCTCGCTCAGCCATGCGACGTCGACCAGCGTGTCCATCAGGCCCGCGAGCTCGCCTCGATCGTGGCCGACGCCGAACCGCCGACGTGCTCACCCTCACCCGGTAGGCGAACCAGTGCGCTCACGTCCACCCGACTGTAGCGCGCCCGCCTCGACCCGCACGCCTCGGTCGGGGTTCGGAGCACGCCCCGGCGTCACCCGGTCGCCTTCGGTTCTGCCCACGGCGATCCGGCACGACAAGGCGCCGCCCGAGCCGGCGAGCTCGCGTCACCCGGCGCCGGCTTCGGGGCCGGCAGTCGATCGGAGCGATCCCGTCCGAAGGGCTACAGGCGCCGCTCCGCCATCGGCGGCATCGTGCCCGACGTGTCGATTCCGTGGATATCGACGACCGCGCTCACGAACCAGCGATCGAACTCGTTGTCCGAGGCGATCATGCGGGGCAGGAAGTCGTCGCCGCCCGGCCCCTCGTGGATGACGAGCACGGCGTAGTTCCCGTCCGGCATCGGCTGCAGGTACGCCCGATGGTCGGTCAGCCCATAGCGCTCGTTCATGTCCTCGTACTCGGCCCGGCGTGCTCCCGAGAGCTCCGCGATCCAGGCCTCCCACGCGTCCAGCTTGTCCGCCGCGAGCGGCGCGATCATGCCCGCCATGTGTCCTCCTCGTCCGGGGTCGACAGGTGACACCATCGTCCCGCATCGCCGTGTCACTGGTCAACACCGCCGCGGGGGGCCGCCGGGGGTGCGCCGTGAGCGACGATCGCGCGCGCCGTCGCCGCCCCCTCCGAGCCCGTCTCAGGAGCGACGGACTGCGAAGAGGCGATGCGACCCCCTCGAGCCCTTCCAGCTCGACGTCCGCGTTCGCGACGGGCTCGCTCAGTGACCCGACGCCCCCAGACGAGGAGCATCGCCTCCCCGCGCCACCACTCGGCGGGATCGGTGCCGATCATCAGCGCCCCGGGGGTCCACCGACACCCGTTCGAGAACGCGCTCGATGTCGGTCTGGGAGACCGTTTCGTCCACCGCCGGACGACGCGGCGGATCTCCTCCGAGGGCTCCACGGACGGAGTCCCTCGGACCTCGTCCTGCACGGGCGACGCCGAGCGGGAGCGATGACAGAATGCCGTGATGGCGGTCACCCCGTGCCCGGCGTGCGGCCACGAGAACCAGGACGACCAGCGCTTCTGCGTCTCGTGTGGTCGCGCGCTGCAGCTCACATGCCAGGCGTGCGGGTCGGCGAGCCCACCCGGTGCGCGCTTCTGCGGCAACTGCGGCACCCCGCTCGCCGGGCCCGTGGCGCCCAGGCTGAGCGAGGAGCGACGGCTCGTCACGGTGCTCTTCGCGGACATCTCGGGGTTCACGAGTCATGCCCGCGAGCGCGACCCCGAGGAGGTGACGACCATGGTCGACGCCTGCATGGCGCTGCTCGGGGCCGTGGTCGAACGCTACGACGGCACGGTCGACAAGGTGATCGGAGACGCCCTGATGGCGGTCTTCGGAGCACCGACGGCCCACGAAGACGACGCCGAGCGGGCGATCCGGGCCGCGCTCGACATGCAGGCCACGGCCGCGCAGAACGCGGACGCATTCGCCGGACTCTCCCTCCGCATCGGCGTCAACACCGGCGAGGTGATGTTCGCCCCGGTCGGGCCGGGCGCAGAGCGCGCGTTCACCGTGATGGGCGATGCCGTGAACCTCGCCCAACGGCTCCAAGCGGCCGCCCCGCGAGGCGGGGTCCTCGTCGGCGAGACGACGCGTCGGCTCTCCTCGGACGCGATCCGCTTCGGCGAGGAGGTCGCGGTCCAGGTCAAGGAGGGCGACCCGCCGTCCACCGGCTGGCCGGCGCTCGATGCCGCCGCGACCCCGACCGAGCGTCGGATGCAACGGGGAGCGCTCGTCGGGCGGGATCGGGAGCTCGAGCGGCTCCGCGCGATGTGGCGTCAGGCCGCCGACGAGCGACGGCCGCAGCTCGCGACGATCTTCGGCCCGGCCGGGATCGGCAAGACACGGCTGACCGCCGAGCTGGCCGGCGAGATCGAGGGCGACGGAGGCCGCGTCGTGCGCGGACGATCGCTGCCGTACGGCGAGCAGTCCGGATTCCGCGCCTTCGCCGAACAGGTCGCCGCGATCGCCGACGTGCACGAGACGGACTCGATGCAGGTGGCCCGAGGGAAGCTCGAGTCGTGCGTCGAGCGACTCGTCCCAACCGACCCCGTCGGCACTGCGTCGCGGCTCGCGTCGCTCGTGGGGCTCGGCGACCAGGATCGGGCAGACCGCCGGGAGGCCCTGTTCCTCGCCGCGCGGCAGTTCGTCGAAGGGCTGGCGCGAGAACGCCCGACCGCGCTCGTCTTCGAGGACATTCACTGGGCCGACGAGAGCCTCCTCGATCTCGTCCTCTACCTGGCTGCACGCGTGCGCGACGTGCCGCTGCTCGTCCTCACGCTGGCGCGGCTCGAGCTCCGCGACCGTCGACCCGACTGGGGCGGCGGGCTCGAGTCGTTCGCAGCGTTCCGCCTCGAGCCCCTCTCGATCGACGACTCGGTCGCGCAGGTCACCGCGCTCCTCCCCGACGCCGACGCCGCGGTCGTGACCGAGATCGCCCAGCGAGCCGAGGGCAACCCGCTCTTCGTCGAGGAGCTCTCGGCCTCCGTCGACGAGCACGCCGCGACGTCCGCGCAGGACCTCCCCGACAGCATCCGGGGCATCATCGCGGCCAGGATCGACGCCCTGCCCGAGCTCGAGCGCTCCGTGATCCTCGACGCGTCGGTGGTCGGCAAGACGTTCTGGCGCGGCGTGCTCGAGTCCGTCCGCGTCGACGGCGACGGCCTCGTCGACGCACTCGACGCCCTCGAGCGGCGAGACCTGGTGCGGCGGACGCCGGGACCGCTCGTCGGTGGACACGAGCAGTACGTCTTCAAGCACATGCTGATCCGGGACGTCGCCTACGACACGCTCCCGCGTGCGGTGCGACGGGAGCGGCACGCCGCCGTGGCGCACTACATGGAGCACACGGCGGGCGACCGCATGCCCGAGTACGCCGCCACGGTGGCGCACCACTGGCTGCTCGCGGGAGACGACAGACGGGCAACGGAGTACCTGCTCCTCGCGGCGGAGCAGGCACGGCGCTCGGGCGCGAGGACGGAGGCGGTCGCGCTCTACAACGCGGCGCTCGAGCACCTCGCGCGCGACGACGTGCGTCACCGCGAGACTCGTGCGCGCAAGGGAGTCGCCCTCGTGGAGCTCGGGGCCCTCGACGCGGGCATCGTCGAGCTCGACGGCGTGCTGGACGAGCTCGAGGGCGAGGAGCAGTTCGAGGCGCTGCGCGCGCGCTCGTGGGCCGCCGGTTGGCGCATGGAGGCCGTCGAGGCGAAGGCGTTCTCGCAGCGGGGCTTCGAGCTTGCGACGCGTCTCGGCGACACCGGGCTGCAGGCGATCGCGCTGAGCCAGAAGGCGTTCGCCGCCGCGATCGACGGGTCGCTGCACGAGGCGATCGAGATCGACGAGCAGGCGCTCACCCTGTGGCCGAGCGGCGTCTCGGACGCCAACCTCTCCGAGCTGGAGACGTGGACCGGCGTGCACAAGCACTGGCTGGGAGCGTCGCACGAGGCAGTCGACCACTCCCGGCGGGGGTACGAGCTCGGGCGGAAGACGGCGAGCGTCTACGGGATCGTCGCCGGCGGCACACACCTCGGCCTCGCGCTCACCGCGGTCGGTCGGCACGAGGAGGCACTCACCGTGCTCGGGCAGGCACTCGAGGAAGCCTGGGCGATCGAGCTCGAGCCCGTCCTCACGTCGCGCCTCATCAACGTCCTCGCCGGCACGCTCCACGAGCTCCACGACACGGAGCATGCGAGGACGACGAATCACGAGGCGATCGAGAACGGCGAGCGCGCCGGCTTCCCCGCCGCGGTGCTCAGCGGCAAGATCGACCTCCTGTTCGCCGATCTGCGCGAGGGCGAGGTCGGGAGCGCGGAGGTCGCGTGGCCCGGCCTGTGGGAGGCGGCGGAGGCCAGCAAGGGCTGGCACCAGTGGCTGTGGATGACACGACTGCTGGCGGCGAGGGCGCAGATCGACCTCGCCGCCGGCCGACCCGAGGCCTGCCTCGACGAGGCCCGCCGCGCGATCGAGTTCGCCGACGGCTACGGGCGGCTGAAGTACGTCTGCCTCTCGCGGTTGACGCTCGGCGAGGCCTTGCTCCAGCTCGGGCGGGCCGCCGAGGCCGAGCCGGAGGCGCGCCAGGCGATCGCCGACGCAGCCACGCTCGGCCATCCCCCGACCAGGGCCCAGGCCGCCGCGCTGCTGGGCGGGGTGCTCCTCGCACGTGGGGACGAGACGGAGGCCCTGGCCGCGTGGGACGAGGCACGGCAGGTGCTCGAGACGTTCGCGGCCGACCTCACTCCCGAGCGGCGGGAGCGGTACCTCGCCGCCGCACCCGTCGCCGAGATCCTCGCGCGCGGGCACTGACGGGCGGGGCGCGGCACCACCGGCGCCGCGGTCGGGCACCGTTCCCCCTGATCCTCGAAGCGGGCCTGGGAGTCGACACGTCGTAGCAGCGCGGACATACTCGCGACCAGGCATGGACGACGACGTGCTCCTCGCCGCGACGCGCACCGGGGTCGCACGGGCCTCGATCGAGGCCGACGGGACATGGGTCGTCGACCGGCCGTTCACCGATGACCGCGTGCACTGTCTCGGAGTCGGACGGTCGAGGGGGACAGTCGTGTTCGCCGGCACCGAGCGCCTCGGCGTGGCCCGGTCGGACGACCGTGGCGGAACGTGGGTGTCGTGCGGCCCGCTGCCGCGCCCGGTGCGCTCGCTGGCCGTCAGCCCCCACGACCCGGACACGGTCTACGCGGGCGTGCGCCCCGCCGCGATCTTCCACTCCACCGACGGCGGCGCGACGTGGAACGAGCTCGTCGGGCTCCGGAAGGTCAGGGGTCGCCGACTGTGGTTCTCGCCCGTCTCGCCCTTCACGCCCTACGTGCACGCGATCGCCGTCTCCCCCACCACCCCCGGTGTCGTCGTCGCCGGGATCGAGTTCGGTGCCGTCGTCCGTAGCGCCGACGGTGGGCTGACGTGGAGCGGCCACCGACCCGGAGCGCTGCGCGACTGTCACTCGCTCTGCTTCCACGCGTCGGACGGCAGCCGCGTCTACGAGGGTGGGTACGGTGGCGCGGCTTCCAGCTGCGACGCCGGCCTCACGTGGTCGAGCCCGCGGGACGGTCTCGATCGACGGTACGGATGGGCGGTCGCCGCCGATCCGGCGCGGCCCGACGTCTGCTACGTGAGCGCCTCCCCGGGGCCCGGCAGGGCTCACGGGTCGAAGCCTGCAGAGGCGTTCGTCTTCCGCAGGGTCGGCAGCGGCACGTGGGAGGCGCTGGGCGGCGGGTTGCCGCGGCCCCTCGATCACATGCCGTATGCGCTCGTCACCGACCCACGGAGACCCGGCATGATCACCGCAGCCCTCGCGAACGGTGACGTCTGGCGCTCGCTCGATCTGGGCGACACCTGGTCGCGGATCCCAGCCGACCTGCCCCCACTCGACACGATGGTCATCGCCTAGACCGTGTCGCCACGGCGCCGCGCCCGGTAGGCGGCAGTGGCGGCCCGATCGGCGCACAACCTGCAGCAGTACCTGCGTCTGCCACTCCGCGAGCGGTCGACGAACACGCACGTGCACGGAGCGGCGCTGCAGATGCCGAGCCGCTCCCAGCCCAGCCCCGACACCGCCTCGGCGAGCACGGCCGACGCCTCGGCGATCAGGCGGGCGGACGCACCGACGGGCCCCGGGGCGTGTCGGAGCGCCCACGAGTCGCCGTCCGGCACGAGCTGCGGGACGGCACCCGACCGCTCGAGCAGCGCGTTGAGCCGCATCGCGGCGCGATCCTCGTCCTCCTCGGCGAACACCGACCTCAGCTCCTCGCGGAACGCACGCACACGGGCGAGGTCCCGCCCGTCGACGCCGGCGGCGCCGGAGATTCCGTGGCGACCGAGGAACGCCCGGAGGTCGGACACCTCACGCAGGAGCTCTGGCTGGGCCTCGAGCGTGTCCCACGTGTTGACGAGGTCGACCGCGAGCGCGACGGGGTCGCCCGGCTGCTGGAACTGGATCACCAACATTCAGGCTACCCGTCGCGTCATACTCTTTACAGATTACGCATATGACAAGAGATCGGCTGGCGAGGAGACTCCGATGGCTCGGTACCTGATCCGACGCTTCCTGTGGGCGGTCGTGTTTGTTTAGGCCGTGTCTTGTGTTACGTAGGTGATTTTCATCTTGGTGCAGGAGAAACCGGCGCGGATGGCGGCTGGGCAATCGGCGACGCCGGAGAAGGTGAAGGAGGTG
>NZ_DBNHWK010000074.1:0-12604 GCF_057140465.1 Gaiella sp. | reverse complement strand
CGACAACAGGGGCATAGGCTGGAATCGAAGTGAGCAGTAGAGGGACGAGTGAGCGAGTGACGTCGCGGATTCGCCGTCCTCGTATGCGAGCTGTTACCCCGGCGGATAGGACATCGAGGGTCTCTGCCACAACGGCCGCAAGTAGCGTCGCCGCGAGGAGGGCGCCGAAGCTGGCAGAGGTGGCTAGCAACACACCCTGAGCTACTAGCCCAGCTGCCACTCCGGTCAGGAACCGAGTACTCGTATAGGTCGCCCATTTGAGGCGCGGAGCGCGCTGTGCATCTCTGGGCGCAAGTAGCTCGGGATCTCCGATCATCGATGCGGCGTTGACGAGACCTGCGGCGAGCGGACCGAACAGCACCGCTGCGAAGAGCGTCGGGAGCAGCGCGATCGACATCACGGTGGTTCGCGTAATTCGAACGCCCCCGCGTTCGCCAACAGCATTGACAGCCGCTAGTGCAAGGACTGTCCACGGATCACCGAGGCTTGCCCCAGTGAGCACCAGGGCGATTAACGCGGATAGGGCAGCAGCAACCAACAGAGCCACATAAATCACGGTTCGTCGCTGCATCTCACTCGTCACTTCTGGCTCCTGCGCTGCTTGATCTATCCCTCAGTTGAGGTATACGATGGTCTTGCCGTCAGTTCCCAACCTAGGAGCATCGATGCGGAAGTTCATTCGTCGTGTCGTGCTTCGCGTCAACGTCATGAGCGGCGCGAAGGACTGGTAGCCGTCGAATCCTGGTTTCTCTGTCCCTGATGGGCATCCCTCTTTCGGGGTAACCGGAAGGGCGCGGAACCCGGGAACCGACGGCAGACGTAACGCAGCTATGCAATGAGCCCACGCCGGAAGCCCACGGCGACGGCGTGGGCTCTGCTGCGTGCCTGCAGCTTGGCGAGGAGATGCCGAACGTGGGACTTGACCGTCTCCTCGGACAGGAAGAGATGCTGCCCGATCTCACGGTTGACGAGGCCGTCAGCGACGAGCTGGAGAACCTCGAGCTCGCGTGCGGTCGGCTCCTGCTCGAGCTGGCGCAGCGCCGGCGGCGAGAACGGGATGACCGCACCCGCGCGGTTCGTGCTGCGGCGCGCTGCGGCGGCTTCGAACCGGCGACTGTGGTCGCGGTAGCGGCTCAGGATCTCGTTGCGCTCTGCAGCGTCCATTGCGGTGGGTATCGACCGCCGAGACATGGCGCTTTAGAGGGAGTCGTCGCTCGTTCGGGTGAGAACGATCCGCTCGCGCCGAGGTGCGATTCTGCAGGCCCGAGGCCCGCGAGGACCACCGAGACGGCGAGGGCGCGTCCGCGGGCGCGCCCTCGGTCGGTCGGATGCCGGTGCGGCTAGGCCGCGAGGCTTGCGAGATCGCGGAGCGCCGCGAGGCGCGACAGCGCCTGGCCTTCGAGCTGCCGGACGCGCTCACGCGTCAGGTCGAGCTCGTGTCCGATTGCCTCGAGCGTCCAGGGCTCACCCTCGAATCCGAAGCGGAGCTCCAGGATCCGGCGCTCGCGCTCCGGAAGCGCGTCGAGAGCCCGGCGGACGCTCTGGCGTCGAAGTGACTCCTCCGCCTCGTCGAACGGGTCGGCCGCCTCCCGGTCGGCGAAGAGATCGCCGAGCTCGCCTTCGTCGTCTGCGCCGACCGTCTGATTGAGCGACACCGACGCGTGCGCTGCGCCGAGCGCCTCGTCGACGTGCTGGAGCGGCAGCCCGGTCGCCTCTGCGAGCTCCTCCTTGGTCGCCTCGCGCCCGAGCTCCACCTCGAGCCGGCGTGCGGCGCGCGAGAGCTTCTGCTGGCGCTCGACGACGTGCACGGGCACGCGGATCGTGCGCGCGTGATTCGCGACTGCGCGCTGCACCGACTGCCGGATCCACCAGGTCGCGTAGGTCGAGAACTTGAAGCCGCGCCGCCAGTCGAACTTCTCGACGGCTCGGTTGAGGCCGAGCGTGCCCTCCTGGATGAGATCGAGGAAGGGAACGCCGAGCCCCCGGTATCCCTTGGCGATGGAGACGACGAGGCGCAGGTTCGACTCGATCATCCGCCGCTTGGCGACGAGGTCTCCACGCTCGATCTGCTTCGCGAGCTGAACTTCCTCGGCGGCCGTCAGCAGCTTGTGCTTCCCGACGTCGGCGAGGAAGAGCTGGAGCGAGTCGGCGGCACCGGCGATCTGGTCGGCTGCCCAGACCTCCTTCTGTGCAGCCTCCTTCTCCTTGGCCGCGTCGGCCTGCGGTTCGCCGATCTCAAGCCCCATCGCCTCGAGCTCGCGCGTGACCGCCTCGGCCTCGTCCTCGGCGAGCTCGTGCTCGAGCGCGAACGCCTCGATCTCGGCCGGCTCAACCCAGCCACGCTCTTCCGAGCGCTCGATGAGTGCCTTGAGCTGGTCGGTTTCGAACATCTCGATGAGCTGGTTCTGGGTCAAGCTGCTGTTCCTATCCTTTCGCGGAAGTCAGAGGCGCACAAGCTGATCTGACTGTACGGAGTGATCTAAGACGCTGCCAGGGGTTACGTCGTCCTTAATGCCGTCACAAACTCGAAACGAGCGGCCCGAGCGGAGTATTCCGCGGCTGGCGCCAGGCGGAGGGTGTGGCTCGCGCGAACGATGTTCGTTAGGCAGAGTGGACTCGACATCCTAGGACGTCGGGCGGACATCGCAAGTTAGCGCATCCGGGTCGGGAACGCAACCGGAAGGAGCGGTCACTTCCCGCGTCGCCGCGGTGTCCGCTTCGCCGGCCCGCGGGCGCGCCGGTCGGCGATCAGCTCGGTCGCGCGGTCGATCGTCAGTGACTCGACGTCGTCGCCCTTCCGCAGGCTCGCGTTCGTCTCGCCGTCGGTCACGTAGGGCCCGAAGCGACCGTCCTTGACGACGAGCGGGCGGCCGGAGACGGGGTCTGCGCCGAGCTCCCTGAGCGGCGGCTTCGGCGCCGCACGTCCACGCCGCTCCTTCGGCTTCGAGAGCAGCTCGAGTGCCTGCTCGGTGGTGATCGTGAACAGCTGGTCCTCGTCCGCGAGCGAGCGTGTCTCCGATCCCTTCTTCACGTACGGGCCGAAGCGCCCGTTCGCGACGACGATCTCCTCTCCGTCCGGCGCCTCGAGCGTCCGTGGCAGGGAGAGCACTCTGAGGGCATCCGCCAGGGTCATGGTCTCGATCGACATCGACGACAGCAGCGAACCCGTGCGCGGCTTGCCCTCCTCGTCCCGGAGCACCTCGGAGACGTACGGGCCGTAGCGCCCCTGGCGCGCGACGATCGCGTGCCCGGTCGACGGATCGACGCCGAGCTCCCGGTCACCGGACGGACGGGAGAGGATCTCGTCGATGAGCTCCGGGGAGAGCTCGTCCGGGGCGAGATCGTCCGGGAGACTCGCGCGCTCCTCGCCACGCTCGACGTACGGGCCATATCGGCCGACGCGCACGACGGCCTCACTTCCGGGAATCCTGATCGAGTTGATCTCTCGGGCGTCGATCTCGTCGAGGTGCTCGGTGACGAGTGCACGGAGCCCGGGCCCGCCGTCGCCGAAGTAGAAGCGTCGCAGCCAGTCGACGCGCTGCTCGTCGCCTGCGGCGATTCGGTCGAGGTCGTCCTCGAGGCGGGCGGTGAAGTCGTAGTCGACCAGGCGTTCGAAGTGCTCCTCCAGGAGCTGCGTGACGGCGAACGCCAGGAACGTCGGCACGAGCGCCGTCCCCTTCTTGAAGACGTAGCCGCGATCGAGGATCGTCCCCATGATCGAGGCGTAGGTCGACGGCCTGCCGATCCCTCGGTCCTCGAGCGCCTTCACCAGCGACGCCTCCGTGTAGCGGGCAGGTGGGCTCGTCTCGTGACCGCTCGGCTCGAGCGAGGTCGCCTCGACAGCCTGGCCTTCCTGCAGGCGCGGGAGCCGGCGTTCGTCGTCGTCGTCGTCGGACGGCTCGTCCCGCCCGGACTCGTAGGCGAGGAGGAATCCGTGAAAGGTGATCACGGTGCCGGAGGCGGCGAAGACCGCGTCCTCGTCGGCGGCGGTCACGGCCCCCAGCCGGATCGAGACGGTCTGGCCGGAGGCGTCCTTCATCTGCGAGGCGATCGTCCGCCGCCAGATCAAGTCGTAGAGGGCGTGCTCGTCCCTCGAGAGCTCCCCTTTGACCATGTCCGGTGTCCTGAAGCGGTCACCGGCCGGGCGGATCGCCTCGTGGGCCTCCTGCGCGTTGGCGACGGCTCGCTCGTACTTTCTCGGCGACGCGGGAACGGTCTCGGCGCCGTACCGCTCGGCCGCCTGTGCCCGGGCCGCCGCGAGCGCGGTGTCCGACAGCGTCACCGAGTCGGTGCGCATGTAGGTGATGTACCCGTTCTCGTACAGCCGCTGGGCGACACGCATCGTGGTCTGCGACGAGAAGCGCAGCTTGCGACTTGCCTCCTGCTGGAGAGTCGAGGTGCGGAACGGCGCCGCCGGGCGTCGGGTATAGGGCTTCTCCTCGACCGACCGGACGGAGAAGGCGCAGCCGTCGAGTCGCCCGGCGAGCCCGGCCGCCCGCCCGGCGTCGAGCACGACGACGCCGTCGCGCGGCCGGCCGTCGGGCCCGAAGTCCCTGCCCTGTGCGACCCGGGCCCCGTCGAGCATGACGAGCCGGGCCTCGAACGCGCCGGGGTCGAACACTGCGACGACGTCCCAGTACGCGGCCACCACGAACCGCATCCGCTCCCGCTCCCGCTCGACGACGAGCCGGGTCGCGACGGATTGCACGCGTCCGGCGGACAACCCCCGCGTCACCTTCTTCCAGAGCACGGGTGACACCTCGAAGCCGTAGAGGCGGTCGAGGATCCGCCTCGTCTCCTGGGCGTCCACCAGCTGCTCGTCGATATCGCGGGTCTGCTCGAGAGCCCGCGCGATCGCGTCCTTGGTGATCTCGTGGAAGACCATGCGCCTCACCGGCACCTTGGGCCGGAGGACCTGGAGGAGGTGCCACGCGATAGCCTCGCCCTCGCGGTCCTCGTCGGTCGCGAGCAGGAGCTCGTCGGCATCCGCGAGCTTCTTCTTCAGGTCGGAGACGACGCGCTTCTTGTCGGGGTCGACGACGTAGAAGGGCTCGAAGTCCCTGTCGACCGCGACGCCGAGGGTGCCGTACTCCGGCCGCTTCTCCTTGGGGATCTCCGAGGCGCGGCTCGGCAGGTCCCGGATGTGCCCCACGCTCGATTCCACGAGGAAGTCGTCGCCGAGGTACCCGGCGATCGTCTTCGCCTTCGCGGGGGACTCCACGATCACGAGACGCGTCATGACGGGCGACACCATAACGGCGGCGCCCGGCGGCGCATATCCTGGGCACGTGTCGAGCAACCCCCGCCCCAGCTGGTTCTACGTCCTCGTCGGGGGCCTTTCGTGGCCGGTGCTGCGGCTCGTGTACCGGCTGCGTGCGTCCGGCGCGGACAATCTCCCGCCGGCCGGCGGGTACGTGCTCGCCGCGAACCACTGGTCGAACTTCGACCCGTGGCCGCTCGGCGTGCCTCTCTTCCCCGGGCGGTACCTGCGTTTCATGGCCAAGGCAGAGCTCTTCTGGTTCCCGCTCAGCGTGATCATCCGCGCCGGGGGCGGGTTCAGGGTCAATCGCGGCATGCGGGATCAGGAGGCGATCGACACCGCGATCCGGCTCTGTGAAGAGGGAAACGTCGTCGTGATGTTTCCCGAGGGGACGCGCCGGCGAAAGGGCCTGCGCAAGAAGTACGAGGCGACGTGGCATACGGGTGCGGCGAGGATCGCGCTCGAGGCCGGGGTGCCGCTCGTGCCGGCCGCGGTCGCGGGGACGCAGCGGCTGAGCCGCCTGGCCCAGCTCAGAGTGGCCTACGGGCCGCCCATCGACCTCACCGACCTCGCCGGTCAGGAGCCTCACGACGCGGCACCGGCGGCGACCGATCGACTGCGTGCCGCGATCACGGCGCTCGAGCGATCGCTCGGCGGCGGCCCCGAGACGTCGTGAAGCGATCTGCGGCCCGGCAGCCGCTGCTCGTCGTGGACGGCGACTCGTTCGCCCACCGCGCGTTCCACGCCGTGCCGAGCTCGGCGTTCAGACGCGTCGACGGGGCTGCGGGCAACGCGGTGAGCGGCTTCGTGTCGATGCTGCTCCGGCTCTGGGAGGCCGAGCAGCCCCGGGCAGTCGTCGTCGGATGGGACACCCTGGACGCGCCGACCTACCGTACCCGGCTCCTCCCCGGCTACCAGTCCGGCCGGGAATTCGACCCCGAGCTCGTGGAGCAGCTGGAACGGCTCCCGGCGCTCGTCTCTTCGACCGGGATCGTCTGCGCGAAACGCGCCGGCTACGAGGCCGACGACTTCCTCGCCGCCGCCGTCGCCCAGGAGGAGGCCGCGGGTGGGACGAGTCTCGTGGCGACCTCCGATCGCGACGCGTTCCAGCTCGCGAGCCCACGGACGACGATCCTGCAGCCCGTCCGGGGGGCCGGTGAGCTCGCGCGGATCGGACCTGCCGAGGTGCGGGAGCGCTACGGCGTCGAGCCGGCACAGGTGCCCGACTTCATCGCGCTCCGCGGCGATCCGTCCGATCGCATTCCGGGGGCCCGGGGTGTGGGCGAGAAGACCGCCGCGGCGCTGCTCGTCGAGTACGGCTCCCTGGACGCGGTGCTCGCCGCGGGTCGGTTCGAGGACGAGGCCGATGCGCTCCGCGCATACCTCGCGATCGCCCGCCTCGATCCCGATGCGCCGCTCCCCCCGATCGAGGATCACCGGCCCGACTGGGGAGCCTGTGCAGCGGCGGCGCGCGCCCTCGGGCTCGACAGGCTCGCGGATCGTCTCTCGGAGGCCGGCCGCCCGTGATCGACGCGATCAGCCATCCGTCGCTCGCACGCCTCCATCCGACGGCCAGCCACGGGCACCCGGAGTGCGAGCATCGCCTACACGTGATCCTCGAGGCCGCCGGAGACGTCATCGAGGGACGTCCGGCAACCCGCGAGCAGATCGAGAGCGTGCACGACCACGCATACGTGTCGACCGTCGTCGAGCTCGATGGCGAACGGTGGCTCGACCCCGACACGATCGGTTCCTCGACGACCTGGGAGGCGGCCTCCCTGGCCGCCGGGTGTGCGATCGACGCCGTCGCACGCGGGGGTTTCGCGCTCGTTCGACCGCCCGGGCATCACGCGATGCCGGATCACGCGATGGGGTTCTGCATCTTCGGGAACGTGGCGATCGCCGCACGCTGTGCCCAGCAGGACCTCGGGCTGGCGCGCGTCGCGATCGTCGACTGGGACGTCCATCACGGGAACGGCACGGAGGCGATGTTCCGCGGCGACCACTCCGTGCTCTTCGTCTCGTTGCACCAGTGGCCGTTCTATCCGGGTACCGGCGGCCCGGGAACCAGTGACGAGTCGACCGTCAACGTCCCGCTCGAGGCCGGCTCGGGTGACGCCGAGTACTTCACCGCCTTCGACGAGCTCGTCGAGCCGGCGGTACGCGCCTTCGCGCCCGACGTCCTGATCGTCTCGGCCGGGTTCGACGCCCACGTCGCCGACCCGCTCGGAGGCATGCGCGTCACCGAGGACGGGTTCCGCGAGCTCGGACGCCGCTGCGCGAGACTGGCGCCCCGGGTCGCGGCGGTGCTCGAGGGCGGGTACAACCTCGACACGCTGCCCGCGCTCGTGACGGCCGCGCGCGAGGGACTGTCGGACGCCTGAGGGCGCGACCGGCGCCTGGATCGCTTCGGTCGCGTCGAGGCGTCGGCGTCTCAGCTGCGTGCCACTGCGAGGCGCTCGATTGCCTCGCGACGCGATGACGCACCGAGCTTGCGGAGCAGGCTCTTCACGTGCGAGCGCACGGTGTGCTCCGAGATGAACAGCCGTCCGGCGATCTCGTCGGTGGTGAGGTGCTCGTCGAGGAGGAGCAGCACCTCGACCTCGCGTGCAGAGAGCTTCGCCGCGATCGCGTCCGGCACGCCGCCGTCGAGTCGCCCACCCGCGCGCAGGCGATCGACCAGGCGTCGCGCAACAGCCCCCGACAACGCCGCCTCTCCGTCCACGACGCCGCGGAGGAACTCGGCGATCCGCTCGGGCGGCTCGCTCTTGAGGAGGTAACCGGCTGCACCGGCGCGGATCGCTGAGAGGAGGTTCTCCTCGGTGCCGGACGCCGTGAGCACGACCACCTCTGCCTCGGGGGCTGCGGCACGGATCCTGGGCAGCGCCGTCAGCCCGTCCATCGCCGGCATCGTCAGGTCGAGGAGGACGAGCTGGGGCTGCAGGTCGTTCGACAGCGCGATCGCCTCGTGCCCGTCGGATGCTTCTCCGACGACGTCGAAGCCGTGCTGGGCGAGGAGCGATGCGAGTGCCTCGCGGGTGAGTGGGTGGTCGTCCGCGACGAGAACCGTGGCCATCACCTCGCTTATCGGCACGGAGTGCGCTGCCGATGAGTGGGACGTGAACGTGATCCGCTCCGGCTCCTATCGGTCATGGTTGCGCGGCGAGCTGATCCTCGTCGGCGCCCTCGGTCTCGCGACCGCGCTCCTCGCGGCGGTCGACCGTCTCGGCGGGTACGAGGCCCCAGCTGCCCGCCTGGCACTCGACATGGCGGTCGTGGTCGTCGCCGCGATGGTGGCCGTGCTCGCGTCGATCCGGTTCCTCGTCGGCGGATGGGTGCTCGACGTCCTCCTCGCGGCAGGGTTCGCGGTGTCCGCGCTGGGGATGTTCGCCTTCGGCGTCGCCCCGAAGCTCGACGGGACCTCACTCTCGAACCGTGAGGCCTGGGCGACGATCGCGGCCCAGGTGGCGGGCGCCGCGCTGATCGCTGGCGCACCGTTCGTCGGCGCGCGGGTGACCCGGAGGGAGCGTGCTCTCGTCGCGGCGGCGGTCGCCTCTGCGTGCGTCCTCGTGCTCATCTGGGTGCCGCTCGAGCTCGCCGGGGTCGATCGACCACTCGTCGGGAGCGAGGGAGAGCGCTCCGCGGCGGCGGTGCTCGCGGCATACGCAACGCTGGCCATGCTCGCCCTGGTGGCGACGATCGGCTTCGGGCTTCGCTACCGGAAGTACAGTCGCGACCTCGACAGGTGGCTCGCACTCGCCCTCACGCTCGTCGTGTTCGCCGACCTCCAGTACGTGCTCGCACCGGTGCTGTCGACGGAGTACGTGCTGCAGGGCGACTTCCTCAGGCTGCTGTCGTACGCCGTCCTGCTCGTCGGCGTCTGGCGTGCGATCTCCCGAGCGGAGTTCGGCCACGCGGTCGCGGAGGAGCGAGCGCGGGTCGCCCGTGACATCCACGACGGGCTCGCCCAGTACCTGTTCGCGATCTCCACCCACGTGAACATGCTCGAGTGTGGCGCACCGCTCGACGACCTCCTGCCGCGGCTGAAGGCGGCGACGACGGCGGCGCAGCAGGAGGCCCGGTTCGCCGTGCTCGCGCTGTCGTCGGCGAGCGGCACGGCGTCCTTCGACACGGCGCTGAGGCGGTACGTCGACGTGCTCACTGCGGACGGCCGCCTCGACGTCGAGCTCGAGGTCGATCCCTCCGTGTCACTCGCTCCCGACGAGCAAATCGAGGTGTTCAGGATCGTGCAGGAGGGACTCGCGAACGCCCGACGTCACGCGGACTCCCACCGCGCGTGGGTGACGATCGGAGCGCGCGGTGCGCGCCGCGTGGTCACGGTGGAGGACGACGGCGTCGGATTCGACGGCGCCGAGACGAGCGAGGGGCAAGGGCTGCGCAACATCCGCCAGCGCGCCGAGTCGATGAACGGCGAGCTGACGCTGCGCTCGATCCCGGGCGAGGGCACGTCGATCGAGGTCGTGCTCCGCGCCGCCTGATCGTCGTACGAGCCGGCGGCCGGGCAGAGGCCGCCCTCTCGTGTGCGGTCGCGCTCACCCAGCCCGGATGGGGGCACCCCCGACGCGGCCGTTCGGCGTCCTGGGCCCGAGGGCCGCGGGCCGTCGATGGAGCTGCTCCCGGTGGGCCGCACCGCGGCGCCGCGTTGTCGGTGCGACGATGGCGAAGCCCCGCCGGGGCGGGGCTTCGCGGTAGCAGGCCTGTAAGCCGGATTCTGTCGAGGGTGACCATCTCTCTAGGCCACCGGTTCCCCGGTGGCTCGAGCGGCGTACCCGGTCCCTCGGCGGGCCGCGTCGACGGGACCTGCTTCGCCTTGCACCGGACGGGGTTTGGCAAGCCGCCGTGTCACCACGGTCGCTGGTGGGCTCTTACCCCACCGTTTCACCCTTGCCGGTGATCTCGCACCGGCGGTCTCCTCTCTGTTCCACTTTCCGTCGGCTTTCGCCGCCTGGGATTTCCCCAGCGTCCTGCCCTGCGGTGTCCGGACTTTCCTCGAGCGCCGTGCGGCGCCCGCGGTCACCCGGCCTGCACGTCAAGCGTAGCGGGCGCTCGGCCGAGGAGCCTGGCTGCGCCCGAGGCGCCGACCGCGGAGCCGGGGAGCCGGATCTCCGGGAGCTCCGTGCCGTCGGCGAGGATCGACCGGCACTCGGGGCAGGCGAGCGCGTGGTCGAAGCGCATCACGAACTCCCCGCACACCGGGCACTCGAGGCTGACGCCACGGAGGAGCGCGACGAGCTCCTGATCGAGCGTGCGTGCGAGTGGCGTGACGGTCATCGCAGGCTCCGGAACACCCCCACGACCCGTCCCAGGACCTGCACGTGATCGGCGTAGATCGGCTCGAGCGCCGTGTTCTCGGGCTGGAGCCTGATGCGACCGTCGGCCTCCCGGTAGAACGTCTTGACGGTCGCCTCGTCGGCGGACTCGTCGTCACCCGCGAGCGCGACGACGACCTCGCCGTTGCGCGCGTCGTCGGAGCGCTGCACGACCAGCGTGTCGCCGTCGAGGATGCCCGCATCGACCATGGAGTCCCCGTGGACGGTGAGGAGGAAGTCGGCACCGCGCCCGAGGGGCTCGGGGACGCCGATCACGTCCTCGACGTTCTCGTCGGCGAGCAGCGGTGACCCCGCGGCGACGCGCCCGACGAGCGGGAGGCGCTGCACGTCGGCCTCCACGGCGGGGCGGGCCGGCTGCGCCTCGACCCGGCGGTGCCCGACGAGCTCGATCGCGCGCGGCTTCGTCGGATCGCGGCGGATCAGCCCGCCGCGCTCGAGGTTCGCGAGGTGGGCATGGACGGTGGATGGGGAGGCGAGGCCCACGTGCTCACCGATCTCGCGCACCGTCGGCGGGTAGCCGTGGCCGTCCACGTACTCGACGAGGAACTGCCAGATCTCCTGCTGTCGTGCGGTCAGCACCTGAGGGCCTCCTGGGTCGATGACGAACGTATGTTCGTCACGACAGCGTAGACCCCTTCCCGGACGGCGTCAATCGATCATCGGCCGACCCGGGCTCCGCCGCCTGCGCCCGCGTGAGCGAGTCGGCGTCGAGGTCGCACGCTCCGGGCCCACGGACGAGGGCCCCGTCACCGTCGTCTGCGACGCCTCCTCAGGCGGGCTGCGTCCACCTCGCGGCGATCTCCGCGACGTGCCGATGGTCGGTCCCGCAGCACCCTCCGAGCACGGTGAGCCCGGACAGCACCTCGCTCAGCGCGGCGTACTCGGCGGCCAGTTCGACCGGGTCGCCGTCGTCGAGCTCGGTCGCCTCGTCGAGCTCCGCGTGGCTCATGCGCGACGCGTTCGCACGGATCCCGCGGATCCGATCGAGCCAGGGGGCATCGGGCGTGAGCACGCCGGCGAAGTGCGACGGGTGCGCGCAGTTGACCATGAAGTAGTCCGGGCCGCCGGCGGCCTCCGCATCCACCTGCGCGATCGCGTCGGCCAGCGACTGGCCGCTGGGAAGGCCGCCGTCGGTCTCGACGGTGAACGAGATCGCGACGGGCACGCCCGCCGACCGTGCCGCCCGGGTGATCCCGACCGCCTCCTCCGCGTAGGTCATCGTGAGCGCCGACACGACGTCGACGCCGCAATCGGCGAGGATCACGATCTGCCGGGAGTGGTACTGCTCGGCGTCGTCGCTGGAGAGCATCGTCTCCGGGCTGTACCCGTCACCCTCGGGGCCCACGCAGCCGCTGATCACGATCGGAGAGACGCGATCGGCGTGCGTTCGGGCGATCTCCTGCATCAGCTCGACCGCCTGCCGGTTGACGGCGTCGATCTCCGCCGGCGTGTATCCGGTGGCGTCCGCCCAGCCGGAGCTCGCGCGCCAGGTCGGGCTCTCGAGGAGCAGCCCGACCCCGTACCTCCCCGCGATCGCCGCGTACTGGTCGTAGTAGCGCCGGAGGAGCACCGTCCGGGCGTCGTCCTTGAGGACGTCGAAGGCCGCGAACGCCGGGAGGTCGAGGCCATCGTGGAAGATGAGCGATGTCTCGAGGCCGCCGTCCGTGATCAGGCGCTCCCCTTCGAGCTGCGGCAGACGCGTCGTCGTCATGGTGCTCCTTTCTCAGGAGGCGTGCACAACGCCCGGGGCGTGGTGCGAGGTGAGAGATGGAAGGTAGTACACGTCTTGTGCCCGGGACCGTTGTCCGACGGCGAAGGGGCCCCGCGGGGCCCCTTGAGCTCGATGCGCTGGAGAGGACTTGAACCTCCACGGCCTAAAGTGGCCACTCGGCCCTCAACCTAGCGCGTCTACCCAGTCCGCCACCCGCGCGAGAGCCGGGGCATTGTAGCGGGAGTCAGCCGAGGAGCCGGTAGAGGACGACCGTGTTCACCC
>NZ_DBNHWK010000073.1:0-28689 GCF_057140465.1 Gaiella sp. | reverse complement strand
CGGTCGACGTCGGCGTCGTCGTTGTAGAGGTGGGTCGACACCCGAATGCCCCCGACGTGCGACGTGTAGCGGAGCGCGACGTAGATGCGCTCGTCGAGCAACGCGCTCAGGAACGCCTCGTTCTCGTCGGGACGATCCGACACCTCGAACGTCGTGATCCCCGACCGGGCCTCGCGCTCGGGCCTGGTCACCACGTGGACGCCGAGGCGCGTGAGCCCCTCGTGCAGCCGTCCGGCGAGGCCGAGCACGTGCTCCTCGATCGCCGCGATCCCCACACCGTTGATCAGCTCGAGCGAGGCGCCGAGCCCCACGGCTCCCGGGTAGTTGGCGGTGCCGTTGATCTCGAGGCTCTTCGCCGTGATCGGGAAGTCGTAGATCCGGACGGGCGTGCTCTCGGGCGTCGCGAAGTAGCGCCCCCATCCTCCCTCGGGCGTCTCCAGGCCGAGGTACCCCCAGGAGGGCATCCGCAGGGTCGGGAGGATCGACCGGCGCACGAAGAGGAGCCCGCATCCGAACGGCGCGTTGAGCCACTTGTGCCCTCCGGCGACGACGACGTCGACGGGGACCTCGGCGACGCTGAGGCGTGTCGCGCCGAGCTGCTGGATCGCGTCGACGACGAGCAGCGCATCGTGGGCGCGGCACACGTCTGCGAGCCCGTCGAGGTCGACGGCGTAGCCGTTCGTCCACTGCACGGAGCTGACGACGACCGCGCGTGTCCGGTCGTCGATCTGCTCCGCGAACGCCTCGACCGGGACCGCGCCGTCGCGGTTGTGCACCATCCGCACCTCGCGGATCACGCCGCGCTGGGCGAGCTTCAGCCAGGGGATCGCGACCTGCAGGAACTCGAGGTCGCAGAGGACGACGTTCTCGTCGGGCGCGAACGGGATCGCCGCCGCGATCACGTTGAGGCCGTGCGTCGTGCTCTCGACGAGCGCGATCTCGTCGACGTCGGCATCGAGCAGGCGCGCGCCCTCGTGCACCGCCCGTGCCCGCGCCTGGTCGAGGGCGATGTGGTGAATCGACGCGTCGCGCGCGTCACACGCCACCGCGGCGTCGAGGAACCGCTCGATCGCACGCTTCGCCTCGATCGGGGCGAGGCCGACGCACGCGGCGTCCAGGAACGTCTTGTCGTGCGCTCCCGGGAAGTGCTCCTTCATCCGCCGGAGAGCCCCCTGTGCGTCCTGGGTCGCCGGTCTCATACGCGAACCGTTAGCGGACGCACGCGTGCCGCGTCGTCCGTAGAAACCCGCCGCCCACGCTCCGCAGGCAGTCGGCGGCGAGGAGCAGCGCCGCCGGGGCGATCGCCTAGGCGTCGGGTGCGGCTCTCGGGCGCTCGGCGCGCAGGCGCGCGGTCGCGGCGGTGTCGAGCGCCAGCGAGCCCGGGTCGAGCACGACGGCGTAGTCGCGCTCGGCGAGCTCCACGGTCGTGAAGCCGTCGAGGACGTCGGACCGCACGAGCTCGGGGTCGCGGTCGAGCGGGTCGCCGTAGCCGCCGGAGTTCGGCACGGCGAGCTCGATCGTGGAGCCGGCGCGGAGCGTCTTGCCGGTGAACTTCGCCGGCCACATCTCGACCGTGCCGTCGGGCGCCGTCACCTTCGCGTAGGCGAGCGTGCCGTCGTGGCCCCCGAAGATGCCCCACGGCGGGTCCGACTCGTAGCGGTCTCCCTCGCAGGTGACGATCGTGTCGACGAGGAAGCGGTTGACGCGGATCATCCCGACGCCGCCGCGCCACTCGCCCGCCGCGCACGCGTCGTCGCGCAGCTCGTAGCGCTCCGTCCGCATCGGGAAGCGCCACTCGAGCTCCTCGATCGGGTTGTTCCGCGTGTTCGCGATCAGGCAGTCGACCGCGTCGAGCCCGTCGCGCCCCGGACGGCCGCCGTACGAGCCCTCGTCGACCTCGAGGTAGACCCAGTACTCGCCCTCCTCCTCGTCGAAGCCGGAGTAGGCGAGGAAGCCGAGGTGCGCCGAGTTGCCCGCGGTCACCTGCTGCGGGATCACCGGCGCGAGCGCGCGGAGCGCGAGGTCGACGGCGCGCTGCACCTGGCAGAAGCGGGCGAAGCACGCGCGCGGGTAGTTGGGGTTGAAGATCGAGCCCTTGGGCGCGATCACGTTCACCGGCGCGAGCATCCCCTCGTTCTGGGGCACGAACACCGGGAACGTCGCCTCGTCGAGGAAGATCATCCGCGTGATGAACGTCATCGCCGAGACCGTCGTCCCCTCGAACGGGCAGTTGTACCCGGTCGGCACCTCGTCGCTCGAGCCGCTGAGGTCGAACGTGATCTCGTCGCCGGAGATCTCGACGGCCACCTTCACCGGGAGCTTCACCCCGCGGTGCACCCCGTCGTCGTCGAGCCAGCCGACGTCGGTCTCGTACCGGCCGTCGGGCACCTTTGCGATCTCCTGGCGGAGCATCCGCTCGGAGTAGTCGAGCCAGGCCTTCGCGATCTCGAGGACGGTGGCCTCCCCGTAGCGGTCGAGGAGCTCCGCGTAGCGCTTCCGCGCGAGCTCGCAGGCGGCGATCATCGCCTGGATGTCGCCGTTGTTGAAGCTCGGCGTGCGGACGTTCTCGAGGATGTGCTTCCACAGGCCGCTCTGCCAGACGCCCTTCTCCTGGAGCTTGACCGCGCGGTAGATGTTCCCCTCCGACCAGTTGTCGACGAGGTCGATCGCGAGCCCCGGATAGGCACCGCCGATGTCGAGCACGTGCGCGGAGGCGCCGGCGAACCCGACGAGCTCTCCGCCGTGGAAGATCGGGACGACGATCGCGACGTCGGGTGAGTGCGTCGCGCCGCCGTACGGGTCGTTGTGGAGGATGATGTCGCCCTCGTGGATGTCGTCGCCGAGGATCCGGATCACGTTCTTCACGATCTTCGGCATCGCCCCCATGAACATCGGTGTCGAGTCGGACTCGGCGAGGTTGTTGCCGTGACGGTCGAAGATCCCGGCGCCGAGGTCCTCCGACTCGCGGATGATCGACGAGTACGACATGCGGTAGAGGACGCCGGCCATCTCCTTCGCGATCGCGGCGAAGGCCCCGCCGACGACGCGCATCAGGATCGGGGTCGACAGCGCCGTGCGACTGTCCTCCTCGACCCGCGGCCGGGTCGTGCAGTCGACGACGATGTTGCCGTGCGCGTCGATCTCGGCGGCGAGGCCGGGTGGGATCACCGTGGTCGTGTCGTACTGCTCGACGATCGCCGGCCCGTCGATCCGGTCGCCGGCGAGGAGCAGCTCCCGCTCGTAGAACGGCGTCATGTGCCGCTCTGCCTTGCCGTCCACGTCGAAGACGACCTCGCGCTCGAGCGTCTGTGCGCGTGACGGGTCGCCGTCGCCGGCCTCGAGCGCAGGAGCCCGGAGCTCGTCGACGCGGCCGATGCCGACGGCCCGGATGTTGATGATCTCGATCGGCGCATCGAAGCGGTGGCCGTACTCGTGCTCGTGGGCGGCGTGGAAGCGCTCCTTCAGCTCCTCGACCCAGTCGTCGTCGACCCCGCCGGCCGGCACCTCGGTGCGCACCTCGTAGCCCTGGCCGGCGTACCGGCAGTCGGCCAGGCGTCGTACGAGGCGCCGGTCTGCGGGGACGCCGTCGGCGTCGAGCTGGGCCACGGCCTGACCGACGAGCCCGTCGAAGCGCGCCGAGAGCTGCTCCGTGTCGAGGCTCTTCAGCGCGTGCCGCTCGGTGGCGACGAACTCGTGCTGGAGATCGGTGGCGAGAAGCCCTGTCGCGGCGATGATCCCCGGGCTGGGAGGGACGAGCACGCGGGCGATCTCGAGCTCGAGCGCGATGTCGCACGCGAAGAGCGGGCCCGCGCCTCCGGCCGCGACGAGCGTGAACTCGCGGGGGTCGTAGCCGCGGCGGACGGAGTTGAGCTCGATCGCCTGGGTCATCCCGTACTTCTGCACCTGGAGCGCTCCGAGCGCAGCCTCCTCGAGGCTCATCCCGAGCTCGCCCGCGACCGTGCCGATCGCCTGCTCGGCGAGCTCCCGGTCGAGTTGCATGCCGCCGCCGAGAAGGCCCCGGTCCTCGCGCAGGCGCCCGAGGACGAGCTGTGCGTCGGTGGAGGTCGGCAGCGTGCCGCCCCGCCCGTAGCAGGCAGGGCCGGGATCGGCGCCTGCGGATTGGGGGCCGACGCGGAACACGCCCCCCTGGTCGACGTAGGCGATCGAGCCGCCGCCGGCCCCGATCGTGTCGATGTCGACCATCGGCACCATCGCCTGGTAGTCGCCGATCTTCGTGTCGAGCAGGTGGCGCATGCGGAGCTCGCCGCCGGCGGCAACGCCGATGTCGGCCGACGTGCCGCCGATGTCGAGCGTGACGACGTTGTCGAAACCGGCGACGCGCCCGGCCCAGATGCCGCCGATCAGCCCCGCCACGGGCCCCGACATGAGGAGGTTGACCGGGCGCGCCGAAGCGGAGTCGACGGTCGTCATCCCGCCCGACGACTGCATCAGCTGGACGCCGTGGGGGAACCCGGCCACGCTCATGGCGTCGGCGAAGCGCTCGACGTACCGGGACACCTTCGGCCCGACGTACGCGTTGAGGGCGACGGTGGAGAACCGCTCGAACTCGCGGTAGAGCGGGAGCACCTCGTTGGAGACGGAGAGGTAGGCCTCCGGGAACTCCTCGAGCAGGATCTCCTTCACACGCTGCTCGTGCGACGGGTTGAGGTAGCTGTGGAGGAAGCAGACGGCGACCGCCTCGACCCCCGACTCCTTCAACATCCGGACGCGCTCGCGCACCTCGTCGTCGTCGAGCGGCGTCAGCACGTCACCATCGGGCACGGTGACGCGCTCCGCCACGGTGAGGCGATTGCGGCGCTTGACGAGCGGCCGTGACTGCCACGGGAGCTCCTGCTGGAGCGAGAAGTTGAGCGGCTTCTTGTGACGGGCGATGTGGAGGATGTCGCGCATCCCCTCGGTCGTGATCATCCCGACCTCGGCCCCCGAGTGCGTCAGGGCGATGTTCGTCGCGACGGTCGTCCCGTGGAGGAGGTTGTCGATCTCGGAGAGCTCGACGCCGGCCTTCGTGCACAGGTCGCGAATGCCGTCCACGACACCCCGGGCTGGGTCGTCCGGCGTGGAGGGGACCTTGTCGACGGTGATCCGGCCGGACTCCTCGTCGACGAGCGTGAGGTCGGTGAACGTTCCTCCGACGTCGACTCCGATGCGCTTCATCCCTGCTCCCTCCTAGGCCGTCGTCGCCGTCGTCACGCGGGAGATGATCTCACGGCCGACCGTGTCCATCTGGTCGAAGCTCCCGTTCAGGTAGGCGCACGAGATCTCGTCGACGCCGAGGCCGAAGAGCTCCTGCACCTTCGTGCGCACCTTCTCGGCGGGGCCGGCGATCGCGAAGTCGTCGATCAGCTCACCGGTCAGGTACGCGGTGTGATCCGCCTCGGACGAGAGGTGGCCGGCGTAGTAGTCGTACTCGTCTCGGCTCTGCGGGAGGCGCGTCATCTCCTCCGGCATGTCGTGGGCCGGGTTCCGCTTCATCGTGTCGGCGATGTGGTTCGCGCACGCCGCCGGGGCCCAGCGGCAGGCGTCCCACGCAGCCTGCTGGTCGTCGCCGACCCACATCGCGGTGAGCACGGAGAACGCGACGGCGTCGGGGTCGCGGCCGGCCTCCTCGGCGCCCGCCCGGACGTGATCCATCGCCCACCGGACGGCGGTCGGGCTGACGCCCACGTAGAGCATCACGCGATCCGCGAGCGATCCGGCGAGTCGCAGGTTCTTCGGCCCCGTCGCGGACATCATGATCGGGACGCCCGCGTCCCCCGCCAGCCAGCGGAAGTGGACGTCGGTGTCGTTGATCGTGACGTGGCGGGAGGCCATCAGGTCGCGCAGCACCGGGATCGACTCCTGCAGGAACGCGGTCTTGACCGGGTTGAGCCCCATCGTCCGCACGGCGCTGTCGCCGCGTCCGATGCCCAGCTCGAGGCGGCCCGGATGGAGCTCGGCGAGCGTGGCGAAGGCGCTCGCCGTCGTGGTGACGTGGCGGGTGTAGGGGTTGGTGACGGCGGTGCCGACGACGATGCGATCGGTCGCGGCGAGCGCGCTCGTCATGTAGACGAAGCAGTCCTGCCAGAGGATCTGGGAGTCGATGAACCAGGCGTGGCTGTATCCGGCCTGCTCCGCCCGCCGGACGGAGGCGATGCACTCGTCGAAGCGCTCGCACGTGAACTGGGAGCCGATCGTGCCCATGGTGTCTCCTTCCTAGGCGGCGGGCGCGGCGGGAAAGGCGCGGAGCTCGGCGAGCGTCTGCTCGAGCGTGTTCACCTGGCCCCAGCCGACGCGGATCATCTCGATCGCCGGGTCGTGGAGGTGGGGCGTGGCGGTGCCGACGCACTCCTCGACGACGATCGGCTTGTAGTCGCGGAAGAGCGCGTCCTTCGTCGTCGCGCCGATGCACTGGTTGGTGAGGACGCCCGTGATGATCACGGTCTCGGCCTCGAGGGCGCGGAGGATCGAGTCGAGGTTCGTCTCGAAGAAGGCGGACAGCCGCGTCTTCTGGACGTACCAGTCGTCGGGCTGCGGCGCCAGCTCGTCGAGGAGCTCGTAGCCCCACGTGTCCTGGCGCAGCCCCCCCTCGAGGAGGAGCACCCGCTTGGCCATGAACGGGCCGCCGTCCTCGACCCCACGTGTGCCGTGGCGCGTCCAGACGATCGGGACACCGCGTCGCCGGCACTCGGCGTTCAGCGCCTTCGTCGGCTCGATCACGCGCCGCATGTGCGCGATGTCGATGTCGTGCGTCGCGTACCAGCCGTCCGGGTGGAGGAAGTCGTTCTGGGCATCGACGACGACGTGGACCGTGCGGCCGGCCACGAGGCGCCATGCCGCCGGGTCGTAGTAGTGCATCTCGCTCATCGACACGCCTCCGGGATGTGAGACCTCGAGATCTGACACCGTATACGACCGTGATCGCGCCCCTCGTGCCTCCGATGTCCCCGACGCCCTGCCACCGTGACCGGGCGTCGACGCAGCGCCTGCGAGAGGAGGGCGGCCTGTGATCACGGAGGCGCGGGTCGTGGTCGTCGGCGGCGGCATCGCCGGCGTCTCGACGCTCTACCACCTCACCCGGCTCGGATGGAGCGACGTGGCGCTCGTTGAGGCGGCGGAGCTCACGAGCGGGTCGACGTGGCACGCCGCCGGCCTGTGCACGCAGTTCATCCAGAGCTACAACCTGATGACGCTGCTCAAGCACTCGGTCGAGCTCTACGGGACGCTCGAGGAGGAGACGGGGCTCCCCGTCGACTTCCATCCCTGTGGCAGCGTCCGGATCGGCACGACGACCGACCGGCTGCACCAGTTCGAGCAGGTGCTCGGGATCGCCCGGAACGTCGGCGTGCCGATGGAGATCGTGTCGCCCGAGCGCGCCCACGAGCTGTTCCCCGTCGCCAGCATGGAGGGGGTGCTGGCCGCCGCCCACCTCCCGAGCGACGGCCACGTGGATCCGACGAGCCTGACCAACGCGCTCGCCAGGGGCGCGGTCGACGGTGGGGCGACGATCGTCCGCAACGCTCCCGTCACGGGTCTCGCTCGTGAGCAGGGTCACTGGACGGTGACGACGGGCCAGGGGGTGATCCGGGCCGACGTCGTCGTCCTCGCGACGGGACAGTGGACGCGTGAGGTCGCGCGCCTCGCGGGCGTCGAGCTGCCGATCGTCCCGCTCGAGCACCACTACCTGGTGACCGAGCCGATTCGGGAGATCGAGGCGAGAACGGTCGAGCTCCCGGTCTTCCGCGATCCCGACCACTCGTTCTACGCCCGGCAGGAGGGCGGCGGGCTCGTGATCGGCCCCTTCGAGCGCAACCCGAAGGCATGGGCGCTCGACGGCATCCCCGCCGACTTCCACGGGAAGCTGCTCGCGCCCGACATGGGGCAGATCGAGGAGTGCCTGGTCGCCGCGGCGGAGCGGATCCCGGTCTTCGGCGAGACGGGGATCAGGACCGTGATCAACGGGCCCGACGGCTACACGCCCGACGGGCGCTGCCTGATGGGCCCGATCCCCGGACACCGTGGTCTCCACGTGCTCGCCGGCTTCTCGATCTTCGGCATCGTCTTCGGCGGCGGCGCAGGCAGGTACGCCGCCGAGTGGATCGTCGAGGGCCAGCCGAGCGACAACATGTGGGAGCTCGACGTCAGCCGCTTCGGCGACCACGCGCACGCGACCTCCTACGTCGTCGAGCGCGCGTTCGAGGTCTACGAGGACGAGTACAAGATCCACTACCCGGAGGAGGAGCGGCCCGCCGGGCGTCCGCTCAGGACGGATCCCCTCTACGACAGGCTGCTCGCCCGGGGGGCGGTCATGGGCGTGCGGAGCGGCTGGGAACGGCCCCTCTGGTACGCGCAGGACGGGCCGGCTCGCGACGAGTACGGGTTCGGGCGCGGCAACTGGTTCGACGCGGTGGGCGACGAGTGCCGCGCCGTGCGCTCGGCCGTCGGCGTCCTCGACCAGACGAGCTTCGCGAAGTACGTCGTGTCGGGCCCGGGTGCGTCCCACTACCTCGACCGTCTCTGCGCCAACCGGCTCCCCACCGACCCCGGCCGCATGGCGCTGACGCAGATGCTGACGGAGCGTGGCGGTATCCAGACCGACGTCACGGTGACGCTCCTCGAGCCGGGTGTGTACTACGTCGTGTCGGCAGCCGCGACCGAGACGCACGACCTCGCGTGGCTGCAGATGCACGCCCCGGAGGACGACTCCGTCCGGATCGACAACGTGACGGCGCACCACGGCGTGCTCACGATCGCCGGTCCGCGGTCGCGCGAGCTGCTCGAGCACGTGTCGAGCGACGACGTCACCCACGAGGGCTTCCCGTTCTTCCGCGCGCGGCCCATCGACATCGGCCGCGCGTCGGTGCTGGCCATGCGCGTCTCCTACGTCGGCGAGCTCGGATGGGAGCTCCACCACCCGCTCGAGGTGCAGCGGTATCTCTACGACCTGCTCTGCGAGGCCGGTGCGGGCCTCGGCCTGGTCGACTTCGGCTACCGGGCGCTGGAGTCGCTGCGGCTGGAGAAGTGCTACCGCCTGTGGGGCGCCGACATGTCCGCCGACTGGACACCCCTGCAGGCAGGGCTCGAGCGGTTCGTCGCCTTCGACAAGGGGGACTTCGTGGGGCGAGACGCGCTCCTGCGCGAGCGCGAGAGCGGCCCCACGCACGTGCTCTCCTGCCTCGTCGTCGACGCCGAGGACGCGGACGCGCACGGGTTCGAGCCCGTCTACGCCGACGGCGAGCGGCCCGTCGCCTACGTCTCCTCGGGCGGCTACGGGCACACGATCGGCCGGTCGATCGCCCTCGCCTACCTCCCCGCCGGGCACTCGACGGTCGGCACCGAGCTCGAGGTCGGCATCCTCGGCGAGCGCCGTCGCGCGGTCGTCTCCGAGCAGCCGCTGCTCGACCCGGCGGGCGAGCGCCTCCTCTCCTGAGCGACGCCGCCCCGCCGCGCTCGCGCGCCGACACCCCTCCGGAGCGTTCGACCGCGCCCTAGCGCGCCGGCACGTGGCGTGCGAGGAACGCGTCGAGCATCGCGTTCACCTGCGTCGGCCAGCGGCTCTGGGGCTCGTGGCCGACGAGCGGCAGGACCGCCAGCTCCGCCTTCGTGAGGCCGGCGAGCTCGGTCCCGATCGTGACCGACGAGATCGCATCGTCGGCGCCGTGGATCACGAGCACGGGGCAGGTCACGCTCCGGGCGAGCGCCTCGGCCCGCCGTCGATCGAGGCTGCGCCCCTCGACGGTGAGCACGATCGTCTGCGGGTCGGTCTCGAGGCCCATGGAGACGAAGTGCCGGATCTCCTCCTCGGAGCCCGGCTCGGTGAAGCAGCGGGAGAAGAAGAACTCGAGGAAGCCGGCCCAGTCGGCGTGCCAGTAGTGGCGGTTGTACTTCAGCCACCCGTCGTAGGCCTTCTGCGGCTCGTCGAAGTGCACGGATGCCGCCGCGCGCTCCGGGAGACGCGTTCCGAGGGGCAGGCTCGGCGCGAGGAAGACCGCGGCCGCGACGCGGTCGGGATGCTCCGCCGCGAGGATCAGCTGCCACGCGGCTCCGGCGGAGTTCGAGAGGAGCGTGGCCTCGTCGATCTCGAGCTCGTCCATCACGGCCAGCGCGTCCTCGGCGAAGAGATCGTCCGCGTAGTCGGCGGCGGCCGTCGGTCGCGAGGAGCGCCCGTTGCCGCGGCCGTCGAACGCGACGAGCCGGAAGCGGCCCTCGAAATGGGGCACCTGCCGGCGCCAGAAGTCGGTGTGGACGAGCGACCACGTGGGCAGGAGCACGAGGGCGGGGCCGCTGTCGCCGAAGACCTGGAAGTGGATCGACGCACCCGGCCGCTCGAGCACGCCCTCCCGGGCCGGCACGCCGTCGACGATCGGCACGGAACTACCCGCCGGCGCCCGAGGGCGCGCCCACGCGCGTCGGGCCGCCGCCGCTCCAGGAGGCGTCGACGGCGCTCTGCCCCCGTGCCGCTCGATCGTGCATTGCCTCGCGATGCTACCCCGGTCGGGTGGATCCGGTGATCCCCCGATGGCGACGCCGCGTGCCGGCGGTATGGTCGATGTGGGTCGAATGCCGTCGCCTCGTCGGAGGTGATGCCCGGTGACGCAGGTGTCGACCGTGTGGCGATCCGTGATCGTGGTGCTGTCGCTCGCGGTGCTCGTCGTGGGAGTCGCGGCGGCGGCAGGAGGCGCGGCGGCCGAGCCGCCGGGAGGCGTCGAGGCCGAGGGGCTCGCACCCGACGCGGTGCACCACGACGCCGTGGGCGACGTCGTCGGCGCTATTCGCCGCACGACCGGTGAGGACATCACCTCGGTGGCCGTCCGCAGCGACGCCTCGACGGTCTCCTTCCGGGTGACCTTTCTCGGGGTGCCGCTGCGGAGCGACGACGACGGCTTCAGCCACGGGGTCAGCGTCTGGATCGACGTCGGGAGCCCCGGCCCCTGGGGGGAGCCGTGGGGTGCGTGGATCGACTACGCGGTCACGATCCGCGGGGGGCAGACGACGGCCGAGCTGGGCCAGGGGCCCGCGCTCCTGGCGCGCGGCGCGGAGCCCTGGCCGGCGCCCCGCACCGCCCGCGTCACGGCCGCGGGTCGCACGGTGACGCTCACCGTCGACCGGGACGACCTCGGTCTCCGCGGGTGGTCGCGGTGCTTCTTCTTCGCGGTCGGGTCCGACCGCTACCACGTGAGCCCGTGGCCCGACGACGGACCCTTGATCGAGGGAGGCGTCGACACCGCACCGCACACCGAGCTGGGCGTGCCGTCCCGGCCCTTCTTCCACTGCGTCCTCCCCGACCATCCCACAGACCTCTAGCCGCAGGTCCAGGGCTCGCGCGATCCGGCGACTCCGGCCGTGACGGCGGGTGCGCGCTCCCGGCTCGAGCGCCGGTTGGATCGTCCCGTGCCCGGCGGTATGCTCGCGCTCCCGCCAGCCGCCGGCAAGGAGGTCACCAGATGGGCGCGAGCGCGTATCCGCTCCTGTTCTCGGAGTGGAAGCTGCGGAACGTGACGATCGCGAACCGGGTCGTGTTCGCGCCGACGTGCCCGACGTGGGTCGCGAACCCGGTCGAGGGGGTCTTCACCGACCAGGCGGTCGCGTACTACGAGGAGCGCGCGGCGTCGGGGCTGGGGCTGATCGTGATCGGCGCCAACATGGTGGACGGCAAGGGCCTCTACGCGCACCTCAACTTCCCGGGGCTGTGGGACGACCGGCAGATCGAGGGGCTCGCCCGCGTTCGGGAGGCGTGCCATCGCCACGGCTGCAAGCTCGCCGTGCAGCTCCTCCACGCGGGCCTTCGCAACATGGTCGTGATCCAGAAGGACCCCGGGTACGACCTCGATGCGGACTGGTTCACGGTCGCGCCGAGCCAGGTTCCCCCCGGCGAGTGGCCGAACGCGCCGATGCCGAAGGAGCTCGAGGAGCACGAGATCCTCGAGCTCGTCAGGGCCTTCGCGGACGCGACGAGCCGGGCGCGCGAGGCCGGGCTCGACGGCGTCGAGTACCACCTCGCGCACGGCTACCTGCCGTGGCAGTTCCTCTCACCGCTGACGAACCACCGGCAGGACCGGTGGGGCGGGTCGCTCGCCAACCGCCTCCGCTTCTCGATCGAATGCCTGCGGGCGATGCGGGAGGCGGCGACGGACGACATGTTCCTCGGCTATCGGATCAACTCGACGTCGTTCTGGCCGGGCGACCTCGAGATCGACGACGTCAAGGAGGCGATCCGCGCGATCGACGACGCCGCCGACGTCGACTACGTGAGCGTCTCCGCGGGCGTCCACCACTCGTACATCCACACGCCGATGACGTACGAGCCGGGGTGGGAGCGGGAGTACACGCGCGAGGTGAAGACCGTCACCGACAAGCCCGTATTCGCGGTGGGCCGGGTCACGAACCCGGGGATCGGGGAGGAGATCCTGGCCGCGGGCGACGCCGACGCGATCCTCCTCGCCCGCCAGCTCTTCGCGGACGCGCGCTGGGTGGAGAAGGTGCGCGAGGGCCGCGAGGAGGACATCCGCCGCTGCGTCGCGGCGAACTACTGCTGGCGGAACGTCATCGCCGGCGGGCGCGTGCAGTGCGTCTACAACCCGGAGGTCGGCCGTGAGCGACAGTGGGGGGCGGGATCGCTCGTCAGGGTGGCAGACCCGCGCACGGCGCTGGTGATCGGGGGCGGGCCGGCCGCCCTGGAGTTCGCGCGGATCGCGGCCGCCCGCGGCCACGCGGTCACCGTGCTCGAGCGCGAGCCGGAGACCGGTGGCCACGTGCGCGTGCAGGCGCTGCTGCCCGACCGGCAGGAGCTCGGCCAGATCGCGGTGTGGCTTGCGGAGCAGGCGTCGAAGAACGGCGCCGTGATCCGCACGGGGGAGGAGGTCACCGAGGACCGGCTGGACGAGGTGCTCGCGGCCGAGCGGCCCGACCACGTCGTCGTCGCCACGGGTGCGTTCTACCGGCCGGACGGCTGGCAGGGGCAGACCGCATCACCGGTGCCGGGCTGGGAGAGCGGCAACTGCTCGAGCTGGGACGCCGTGGTCGACGGCAGGGCGACGGCGTCCGGGGACGTCCTGGTCGTCGACGACCTCCAGGACATCGCCGGCCCGCTGACCGCGGTCAAGCTCGCCCGCGACGGAGCCTCCGTGAAGCTCGTCACCCGCTGGCCGATGGTCGCGATGGAGACGATGCCCGAGGTGTACTACCTGTGGACGCGGAGAGCGCTGCTCGAGGCCGGCGTCGAGGTCCTCACCGACCTCCTGCCGACGCGGATCGACGGACGGAGCGTCGAGCTCGTCAACGTGTACGACCCCGCGCGCGTCACCCGGCTCGACGCCGACGCGATCGTCTTCAACACGGGACGGCGGTCCGAGAACCGCCTCTACCACGCGCTGAAGGAGCGCGGGGTGAGCGTGGAGATGATCGGGGACGCGGTCGCCCCCCGCGGAACCTACGAGGCGGTCTACGAGGGCCATCGCGCGGGGCGCAAGCTCTAGCCCCTGCGCCGCGGTCGCCGCGACCGCAGCGGACGACGACCCCGGAGCACGCGGGCCACCGCATGCGTCACGGCGCCGCTCCGCCGTCCGGCGGCCCGCGCCCGACGCGCCGATCGCGTCCGCACCCTGCAAGTCGTGTCGCTGTTCATTCCCCCCGCCCTGTGACACGATGCCTGTGTCGTTTCGATCGTTCGGTTCGGCGTCTGAGGGTGCCGGTCCCGCGGCTCCCGGCACCCGACCCGTGCCGGAAGGCCGGCCGCGGAGGAGCGCATCTCACGGACCGCCGGGGCTACGGCCTGGCCCGTCGCGGTGCAGCCGTGGCGACCTCGAGAAGGTGAATCCAAGGAGGTCGAGCATGAGTACGAACACACCGGCGGATGCTGCGCGCGCAGAGCTCTCGGGCTTCGGCGGCGATCTCGTCGGCCCGTCCGACGCCGACTACGACGAGGCCAGGGCGCTGTTCAACGCGATGATCGACAGGCGGCCGGCGGTGATCGCGCGGTGCGCGGACGCCGACGACGTCGCGGCGACGATCCGCTTCGCCCGCGAGCACGACCTGCCGCTCGCGGTCCGCGGAGGCGGCCACAACGGCGCAGGGCTCGCAAGCGTCGACGACGGCGTCGTCTGCGACCTCTCGCCGCTGAAGGAGATCTCGGTCGACCCGGCGACGGGGACGGTGCGCGTCGGTGGCGGCTGCGTATGGGGCGAGGTCGATGCCGCGACGACGGAGCACGGCCTCGCCGTGCCCGCCGGCGTGATCTCGACGACCGGCGTCGCCGGGCTCACGCTCGGAGGCGGGCACGGGTACCTGACGCGCCGCTACGGGCTGACGATCGACAACCTCCTCGCCGCCGACGTCGTCCTCGCGGACGGGAGCCGGGTGACGGCGAGCGCCGACGAGCACCCGGATCTCTTCTGGGGGCTCCGGGGCGGAGGCGGCAACTTCGGCGTCGTGACGACGTTCACGTTCCAGGCGAGGCCTGTCTCGACGATCGTCGGCGGGCCGACCTTCTGGGCGCTCGAGGACACGGACGTGATGCTCGCGGCCTTCCGCGAATGGCTCCCGAGCGCTCCGCGCAACGTGATGGGGTTCTTCGCCTTCCACACGGTGCCGCCGGCGCCGCCGTTCCCGGAGGAGATCCACCTGCGCAAGGTGTGCGGGATCGTCTGGTGCGTGGACGCGTCGGACGAGGAGGCCGAGCAGGCGATGGCGCCGATGCTCGCCGTCGCCGAGCCGCTCATGCACGGCGTCGGCCGCATGCCGCTGAAGGACCTGAACGGCGCGTTCGACGGCCTCTACGGCCCCGGCGATCAGTGGTACTGGCGCGGCGACTTCGCGCGCGAGATCCCCGACGAGGCGATCGTCGCGAACCGCCAGTGGAACGACCACCCGCCACACTGGAAGAGCGGCTCGCACATCTACCCGATCGACGGCGCCGTGGCAGACGTCGCACCGGACGCCACCGCGTTCGCGTTCCGGGACGCCGTCTGGTCGCAGGTGCAGATCGGCGTCAGCCCCGACGCGGCCGACGCCGAGGCCGTCCGCGACTGGACGGTCGGGTACTGGGAGGCGCTCCATCCCCACTCCGCGGGCGGCGCCTACGTGAACTTCATGATGGAGGAGGGCCAGGCGCGGGTGCAGGCGACCTACGGCCCGAACTACGACCGGCTCACCCGGGTCAAGGCCGCCTACGACCCGGACAACGTGTTCCGCGTGAACCAGAACATCCTCCCGGCGGCCTAGGCGCACCGGAGGCCCGAGCCACGGAGCTCCCGTCGCCTGCAACGACGCGCCACACCCGTCTGACACACATCACCGATCGACCGAAGGGAGATACCGTCATGTACGTACGCGTTGCCCGGTTCGAGGGGCTCGACCTCGACCACATCGACGAGCAGGTGGCGGAGCGGAAGCGCCAGATGGAGGCGGCACGCTCCGGCAACCTCCCCGACGGCGCCCCGCCGCAGGTACGGACGCTGGCCGAGAGCGTGACGCGGGTGATGGAGCTCGTCGACCGCGCGAACGGAACCGGCCTGACGATGGTGTTCACCGAGACCGAGGACGACATGCGGCGCGCGGACGCGGCGTTGAACGAGATGTCGCCCGAGCCGAGCGAGGGCAGCCGCGCGAGCGTCGACACGTTCGAGGTCGTCCTCCAGGTGGACATGTCCTAGACAGAGGCCGAGGTCGGCCTCGCGGCGGGCCATCGTGACCGGTGTCGACCGCGCCGAGACGGGTCGATCGCGACACACGCTCGACGAGCGGGGCCCGGACGAGCCGGGCGGTAGGATCGCCAGGGGCGCAGTTCAACCACTCGACACAGGAGGACGAGATGGCAGCGTTGGAGCAGAAGCGGTTCGAGAGCCCGGAGGAGACGCGGGCGTTCGTCGACGGAACGGGTCGTCTCGACCTCGTCACCGTCGGGGGGACGCAGATCGGGCGCGGCGTCTTCGAGCCGGGGTGGCGCTGGTCGTCCCACGTGAAGCCGATCGCCGGCACCGATTCGTGCCAGTCCGCGCACACGGGCGTCGTCGTGCAGGGCCGGATGGTCGTGCAGATGGACGACGGCTCGGAGGTCGAGTACGCGGTCGGCGACGTCTTCTACATGCCCCCCGGGCACGACGCGTGGACGGTCGGCGACGAGGCCTGCATCCTCTACGACGTCACGGGGATGGCGGCCTACGCGAAGTCAGCGTAGGCGCAAGCCCCGCAGCCCGATCGGTGTACGGAGAGCCCGCACCGGCGGGCTCTCCGCCTCGTGCGGCCCGGTCTCCGGCTACCGGGCTCGCGGCGAGCGGGCACCCCTCACGCCCGTCGAGCGCTCGACGGCTCGCTGCGTCGCCGACGGAGACGCACCACGTGCCGGTCAGGGTCGAGGCCGGAACGGCTCACGTCGTCCCACGGGGCACGGATGACGCGCGGACGGAGACGTCACCGTGTGCCGGGTCTGCGCGGCAGGTGCCCGACGGCGAGCTGCGACGCGGATGCCGGGAGGTGGAGATCTGCGGGAAACCCCTGATGGCAGGAGTCGCCGGATGTGCGACAACACGCGCGAGATTCGCGGCCCCCCGGGCGGGGCGCCTGGCGCTCCAGGCCACGCCGGGGCCGCGAACTTTTTCTGGGAGTGGCGGAACACGGGCCGCGGACGACGCCGCCCGGGTGGGCGGTGGCGAGCCGTTCGGCGGCGTCGGGCTCGAGAGCCGTGACCGCGGGGAGCTGCGCAGGTCCCGGCCGAGTCTCTAGGGGCCGGTCGCGGCGCCGACGACGACGGGGCCGTCGACGGGGAGCCTCTCGGAGAGCCAGTCGAGGTGCTCGCGATAGGCGGTGTCGTCGAGGGCGTGCCCGGCGTCGTACCACCGGAGCTCTGTGCTTCCCTCCGGGGCGGCGGCGACGAGCGCCTCGATCGCGGTCGACGGCACCACGTCGTCGCGGCGGCCGGCCTGCACGAGCACGTCCGCCGTCGTGCCGGCGAGCGCCGAGAAGGGGTCGATCCGGCGCATCGTCTCCTCGACCGCGTCCTGCAGTTCCGGCGGCGCCGCGGCGACGTACTCGGAGACCGGCACCGCCCCCGGCGCGAGCAGTACCGCGGCCCGCACACGGCCGTCGACCCCGGAGACCGTCGCAGCCGCCCGGCCGCCGGCGCTCCACCCGACGACCGCGAGCCGCTCGCCGTCGACGTCGGGCCGGGCCTGGAGCAGGTCGAGCGCCCGCCGCGCCGCGACCAGGTCGGCGACGGCCCGCTCGCCGAAGCGTGCGAGCGCGGCCTCCGGCGGCAGCTCCTGTGGCGCGTCGGTCGTCGAGGGCGCGGTGATCGTCATCGTCACCGCACCGCGCGCGGCGAGCCAGAGCGCCGCCTCGAGGAGCTGCGACCGGTCGCTGCCGGCGGCATGCAGGTAGAGGACGGCCGGGCGCCGGCCCGCCCCGGGCGGCACGGCGAGGTATCCCTCGACGCGGTCGTCGCCGGAGGTGAACGACACGTCGTGCACGGCGATCGGGGAGCCCTCGTCGAGCACGCCCCGGTCGACCACGTCGAGTGGCGCAGTGGTGTCGTAGGCGAGCAGGGCGGCGTCGTCGGCGGTGGCTCCCCCGCAGGCGCCGAGCGTCAGCGCGGCGGCCACGGCGGCGGCGAGGGACGCGAACCGGGGTGCCGACCTCACGAGTGCAGCAGCGTAGCGTCCGTCGCACGGGCACGAGGCGCCTCCGCGTTCGGCTCGGTCACCACCGTCGGTGCCGACTCCTCGCGTCGCCGGCGCGCTCCGCGGTCGGCGCCCCTGGGCCGGGGCGGGGCGCCGCGCTAGAGGTAGTTGAAGGGGTCGACCGCGGTCCCGTTGATCCGGAACTCGAGGTGGACGTGCGGGCCGCTCGAGTTGCCGGTGCTGCCGACGTAGGCGATCACCTGGCCCTGCGAGACGGACTGCCCCACTCTGGCGACGAGTGAGGAGTTGTGCGCGTAGGTGGTGGTGAGGCCGCCTCCGTGGTCGATCACGACGACGTTTCCGTACCCACGGCCGTAGTCGGAGCGGATCACCGTGCCGGACGCGCAGGCGACGACCGGCGTGCCGAAGGCGGCGATGATGTCGATGCCTTCGTGCATGGCACCACCGCGCGGGCCGAAGCCGCTCACGACCGGCCCGGAGACGGGGAAGATGAACCCCGAGGACGAGACCGCTGGGCTGCTCGGAGACGGCGCGGCGGGCGCCGACCCAGTCGACGGCGAGGTTGCGGGCGCGGGCGCCTGGGCAGCCCTGATCTGCGCCGCGAGTGCGGCGCTCTCCGCCTGGAGCACGTCGAGCTCCTCGGCGTCGTGGGCGTGGTCGGCGCGGACGCGGGCGAGCGTCCGCTCTCTGGCCTCGTTCGCGGCCGCGAACTCGTTGCGGGCCGCGACGAGGCGGTCGCGGACGGCGCGCTGCTCGGAGACCCGCTGCGCGAGCAGCCGCGTCGTCTCCTGCACCGTCTCGCGCGTGGCGGCGGTCTCCCGGCGGGCGTTCCTCGTCTTCCGTTCGCCGTCTGCGACGCGGTCGACGATGCGGGCATCCTGCCGGCCGATGTCGTTCAGCAGCTCGATGTTGTCGAGGAGGTCGCCGAACGACGTGGCGCCGAAGACGAACGACAGGACGTCGGGCGTGTCCTGCATGTAGATCTCGCGTACCCGTTCCTCCAGCTGGACGACGGCGGAGGCGTGCTCCGCCTGGAGCGTCTCGAGCCGCGTGGTCTGGGTCTCGTAGAGCTCGTTGAGACGGGTGAGGTTCGCACGCTCCGCCGCGAGCTGGGACTCCAGCCCGTCGAGCTGCCGCTGCTCGGCGTCGACCTGCCCTTGCAGGTCGCGCACACGTGCGCTCGCCGCCGAGATCTCGGAGCTGAGCACCGCCTCCTCCTGTTCCGCCTGCTCCGCCTTCTGGCGGAGCTCCCCGATGCGGTCGTCGACCCGCTGCTTCTCGTCGCCCGGGTCGCCGCCGGCCGGGGCGACCACGAGCAGCGTCGCGCAGAGGGCGACCGCAAGCAGGAGCCGTCGAGCCAGCCCGGGTGAGATCGTTGTCCGCCACGAGGCCACGGTTCAAAGCATGGTACGTGCCAGCACCGCCGCCGCCGGCTTCGCCGGGGGCGGCAGGCCGTCGGGTGCGGGCGATCCGTGCGCCTGCCGGGTCGATCGTGAGCGCCTCGCCCGGTGGGCGGCGCGGCCTCCGACAGCACCGTCGGCGCAGACGCAGGACACGATCGGAAGCGGACGATGGGAGTCTCCTCGGGCGGGCTCCCGTCGTCCACGGTGGCGTGCCCGTCGAGGCCCGACAGCGAGCCGACGCCGTGCCGTGCGGGTCAGAAGGCGCCGGCGTAGGCGTTGAGCGCGGGCTGGCCTCCGAGGTGGGCGTACAGCACCGTCGACCCGGGTGCGATGCGCCCGTCGCGGACGAGGTCGACGAGCGCCGCCATCGACTTCCCCTCGTACACCGGGTCGGTGAGCACCCCCTCGAGGCGGGCACAGAGCTCGATCGCGGCGACCGTCTTCTCGTCGGGGACGCCGTAGGTGCCCGCGTGCCACTCGTCGAGGACGACGATCTCCTCGTCGGCGAGCTCGCGGTCGAGGCCGATGGCGGCTGCGGTGCGACGCGCGATCCGGGTCACCTGCTCGCGGGTCTGCTCGACCGTCGCCGAGGCGTCGATGCCGACGACGCGCCGCGGCCGCTCGTGCCGGGCGAAGCCGGCGATCATCCCCGCCTGTGTCGAGCCGGTGACCGTACAGGTGACGATCGTGTCGAAGAACACCCCGAGCTCGGCCTCCTGCGCGACCACCTCGTCCGCCCAGCGGGCGAACCCGTGCCCGCCGAGCGGGTGGTCGGAGGCGCCGGCGGGAATCGCGTAGGGCGTCCCGCCCGCGGCCTCCACGGACGCGATCGCCTCCTCCCAGCTCGGCCGGAAGCCGATGTCGAAGCCTGCGGGCGACAGCCGCACGTCGGCGCCCATGATCCGGGAGAGGAGGATGTTGCCGACCCGCTCGTAGCCCGGGTCGTCCCACTCCACCCAGTGCTCCTGGACGAGCACGCAGCCCAGGCCGAGCCGGGCGGCGACCGCCGCCACCTGCCGCGTGTGGTTCGACTGGACGCCGCCGATCGAGACGAGCGTGTCGCAGCCCTGCTGGAGCGCGTCGGCGGCGAGGTACTCGAGCTTGCGCACCTTGTTGCCGCCGTAGGCGAGGCCGGAGTTGCAGTCGTCGCGCTTTGCCCAGACGTCGACGTCGCCGCCGAGGTGCTCGGAGAGCCGCTCGAGCCGGTGCACCGGCGACGGCCCGAACAGCAGCTCGACCCTGGGGTAGTCCTCGAGTGTCGGCATCGCCCCGGGAGCGTACCCCCGGCGCGCCCGGTCGACCTGCCCCTCCGACGAGCGTCGCCGATCGTCCTCGCCGGGCACAGCGTGCTCCGGGGCGCGACGATGTGCCGACTGCTTCCGACCGCGAGGAGGACGACGCGAGATGAACACCAGGACGCTTTCCGACCGGCCCGATGCGACGTCACCTGCAGGGGCGGACATTCGCTTCCTGATGGACAGGGAGACCGGCACCATGATCCACAGCACCGTCCCGCCCCACCAGGTGAACCGGGCAACGGTTCACGCGACGGTGAGCGAGTTCTGGTTCGTCCTCTCAGGGCACGGCGAGATCTGGCGAGACGACGGCGTCGAGAGCTGTGTCACGCCGCTCCTCCCCGGTACCGCGATCGATGTCCCCGTCGGCACCGCGTTCCAGTACCGGAACGTCTCCGACACCGATCTCACGTTCGTCTGCGTCTCGATGCCGTCCTGGCCCGGGGATGCGGAAGCCGCCTACGTGCAGGGCCCGTGGCAGCCGACCGTCTGACCCCTCGCTGATCCCGGCGGGGGTCACGGTCGCGCGCCGGGGGCGCGACGACGGGGAGGCACCGTCGTCGCCTCCTCCTACGATCCGGTGATGCGACGGCGAGCGACCGTCCTCGTGACGTCGGTGGTGACGACGGCCGGGCTCCTGGCGCTCGTCGTCACGGTGGCGGGTGCCGGCGGGGCGGCTCGGGCCCCGACCTATCTCGAGCGCGCCACGGTCATGGACGCCTTCAACAAGCCCGGACGGGCGCTCTCGTCGACGTGCGTTCGCATCGTCGTCTCGACCGTCGACCCCCGGTACGCGATCGTCGTCATGCCGGTACGCCCGAAGCCCGTGTGCGTCCGCGCGGGCGAGGTCGGCGACGGCTATGCGCTGTTCCGTCGCGCGACCCGCACGTCGTTCCGCTGGCGGAGCCTCGGCCGGGGGAGCGACCCGCCCTGTCTCCGCTTCCCATCGCTGCCGCGGGCGGTCGTGCGCGACCTCTTCGGCACCTCCTGCTAGCGACGCCGGCGGACGCCCTCACGGCGGGCGAGGCGAGGCGCTTGGGCCGCGCTGGGGGTCGTGCCCGTTCGCGCTCCTCCTCGGCAGGCCCGCCGGGAGCGTCGTTCGGGGCGGTGGGGGCGCCTTCGCTCTGACGACGCACGCCCTTGGCGTGGGCGCGATCGCCTTCGGGGCCGGCCCGACGCTGATCGAGCGCTGCGAGCTCCGCGCGGCGGCCGTAGAGGATCAACGAGTCGCCTGCCCGGAGGACGGTCTCCCCGTTCGGCACGCCGAGATACGAGCCCTGCGACGGTTGGACGCCGAGGACCGCGATCCCCTCGTCGCGTGGCGCGAGCTCGCGGAGCGTGTGCTGGCGACCCAGTCGCCGGGCTGCACGTGGAGCTCGAGCACCGGGTAGGTCCCGGCGAGGTCGAGGAGCCGGACGTGGTCGCCGGCGGGAAGGCCCGCGTAGCGGGAGAGCCCACGTTCGATGAGCCGGACGAGCTGGTGGTCGACCCAGGCGACGTGGCCGCACGAACGCGTGCCGGGCTACTCGCGCGCCTCGCCGATCACCCACTGGTGCTCGATCCTGCCGTTGTCGGCGAGCTGGAACACGAGCACGCCCTCACCGGTTCCCGTCCCCTCGAACTCGGCAAAGCGCATCGTCTCTGCCACGAACCGACCGACCTCGATCGGCGTTCCGACAGGAACCATGCGAAGACCCAGGGCGTACAGCAGCTGCAGGCGCGCCGCGATCGCCTCGCGTCCCGTGGTCACCAGGCCGATGTCCTGCTCGTCCATGACGGCGTCCTCGGTGTAGAAGGCGGCTGCCACCCGGCCGTCGCCACCGTTGAACGCTTCCGCCCGAGCCTCGAGCATCGCCACGACCTCGGCGGACGCCTGCCCCTCAGTCGACGACGACCGCGTCTGATCGACGACCACCCACACACCCACCCCGACGAGCGCCGCAGCCAACACGACCACGGCGACCACCCACGGGTTCGCGTGCGGCCGACCGACATGCCTTCCCGGCGCATGGGTCACCGACATCACGACCACCCCCTTTCCTCACCCGTGAGCCTGCCACCGCCAGTGCCCGACCGCCTCGGTGCAGCCCCTGAAACCCCCTACAACGAACTACCGATCCTGACGGACACCCGCGCCTCCACCACCGCCGTCGAGCGTCGGCGCCGACGGGCCGGACGGCGCCACGAAGCACGCGGCCGCCGGGGGTGTACGGTGGCCGGATGGACGAGACGCCGCCGCCGTTCGTCCCCGACGCGTTCGAGCCGCCCCGCGGGCTCGCAACCGCCTCGTTCGTGCTCGAGCCCCTCGACCCGCGGCACAACGACGCCGACTTCGCAGCCTGGTCGTCGTCGATCCCGCACATCCGGTCGACGCCCGGGTTCCCGTGGGAGGAGTGGCCGCACCCGATGACGCCGGCCGACAACCTGCGCGACCTCGAGCGACACGCCGAGGACTTCGAGCGGCGCTCCGGGTTCACGTACACGGTTCTCGACCCCGCTGACGGTGACGTGATCGGCTGCGTGTACGTCTATCCGGCCCGTGACCCGGACGCCGATCACGACGCCGCGGCCCGCTCCTGGGTGCGTGCCGACCGAGCCGGGCTCGACGTGGCCCTCTGGCGGGCGGTGTCGCGATGGCTGGCCGAGGAGTGGCCGTTCGAGCGTGTCGCGTACGCGCCCCGGGCGTGACCGGTCCACACCTCTCGGCGAGCGGGCGCCGGCGTGCGTCCTGGGCCTGCTGCGGGAGGGGCCCGCGTGTCGGGAGCTATGGTGGGTGCACCGACGTGAGGAGCGATGGTGGCTGAGCATCGAGTCGTCGCCGCGGTCTACGACGCGTTCATGTGGCCGCAAGAGGTGCTGTTCCTGCGCCGTCAGCGGGCACGGACGGCCGGGCCGGCGGTCGGTCGGGTGCTCGAGATCGGGGTCGGGACAGGTCTCAACCTGCCCTACTACGACCAGGCGGTCGAGCTCGTCGGCGTCGATCCCGACCCACACATGCTCAGGCGTGCGGCGCGAAGGGTCGCGGAGGCCGCACGATGCCCCGTCGAGCTGACCGAGGCGGGCGCCGAGTTGCTGCCCTTCGACGACGACGCCTTCGACACGGTCGTCTCCACGCTCAGCCTGTGCACGATCCCCGACCCGGAGGCCGCGGTCAGGGAGGCCCGCCGGGTGCTCAAGGACACCGGCCGATTCGTCTTCCTCGAGCACGTCCGCTCGGACAGGCGATCGCTCGGCGCGCTTCAAGACCTGGCCACGCCCCTGTGGAGGCACGTCTCCGGCGGCTGTCACTGGAACCGGCGCAGTGTCGAGACGATCGAGCGGGAGTTCGAGCTCGAGCGCCTCTTCGCAAGGGGCATCTTCGTGCAGGGAAGCGCACGTCCGCGCGCCACCTGACCCTCCTCCCCGACGGGACCGGACCCACGGCCTGCGACTCCGCACCGCACACGACGCGACCTCGTCGGGCGCGCAGAGCCACGACCGGTGCCACCACGACGGACGTCGCGCGCGCCTCGGGAGCGCGATTGCCGACCGCCCGGTCGTCGTCGTAGTGTTGGTGCCGCGATCGCCTCGACCGGTCCGGGCCGGAGGTCGCGAGAGCGAGGCTCGGTCGCTCGGACGGTGGCGCGGCACGCGAAGCACGAAGGGACGATGATCTCCGGGGCCCGCGACCCCCAGACAGGTGCGGTCGAACGGTACGGAGGAGGCGTGGACGATGATCGAGATCGAGGGGAAGCAGGTCTTCACGGAGCTCGACGAGCTCGTCGACCCCTCGCACACGGCGCTCGTCGTCGTCGACATGCAGCGCGACTTCTGCACGGCCGGATGGGCGTTCGATCGCCTCGGCGTCGACCTCTCGATGTACCCGCCGATGATCCCGCGGCTCGCACGCCTGATCGCGGCGGCCCGTGCCGCCGGCGTGCCGGTGATCTACGTGCAGATGACCGTGCTCCCCGGGCGGTTGAGCGAGTCTCCCGCCCAGATCCGCTTCAACCTCAGGCTGCATCTCGCGAGCCACGCCGAGGGTGAGCCGCTGCAGTACACGCTCGACGGGTCGGAGGGCCAGGCGATCGTCGACGAGCTCGCACCGGAGCCGGGCGACCTCGTCGTCAAGAAGTACCGCTCCAGCGGGTTCTGGGGCACGAACCTCGACATGCTGCTGCGGAGCAACGGGATCAGGTCGGTCGTGATGACGGGCGCGACGACGGAGGGATGCGTCGAGTCGACGGCCCGCGACGCTCTCTTCAACGACTACTACGTGGTGATCGCCGAGGACTGCGTCGGCAGCGACGACCGCGCGCAGCACGATGCCTCCCTGCTGTTGATGCGCCACCGCTTCGACCTCGCGACGGCCGACGAGATCGTCTCCGTGTGGTCGCGGTGAGGCCGAGGTCGCACCGGAGCCCGGTCACCCGGGGCCGCTGGGTCGAGACGCCGTGGGGGTCCTCGCCCTGGCTCGTCGGCGATGCGTGCGCACGGGACGCTCGACGGGTCGGGCGGCCGGGCGCGGGAGCGAGCCCGTGACGGGTGTGCTGCCGGAGGCGGACACGATCTCGTTCGCCCGCGGCATCCCCTCGCCGGACATGTTCCCGGTCGCGCTGCTCGCGGAGAGCGCGCGGCGGGCGGTCGAGCGCGACGGGCGGGTCGCGCTCAACTACGGGCCGCCCGGCGGATACGGGCCGCTCCGCGAGTGGCTGGGAGACCGTCACGGTGTCGCGCCGGGGCGCGTGCTCGTGCTGCCCGGCTCGCTGATCGGGCTGAACCTCGTCGTCGAGCATCTCTTCCGCCCGGGAGGCCGCGCGATCGTCGAGGCCCCGACGTACGACCGGATGCTCCACTCGCTCTCGGCGATCGGCGCCGACGTCGTCACCGTCGACCGCGGCGGCGACGGCCTCGACCTCGACCGGCTGCACGGCCTCGCCGCGGGCCAGCCGCGGCCGAAGCTCCTGTATCTCCTCCCCACGTTCCACAACCCGACCGGCACGTGCCTGACGATCGATCAGCGGCACGACCTCGTCGACCTGGCACTGGAGCACGAGCTGCTCGTGTTCGAGGACGACGCCTACGGGCTGCTGCGCGTCGACGGGGACGCGCTCCCGAACGTGGCCGACCTCCTCCGCGCACGGGGCGGCGACGACCTGGCCGTCTTCTCGTCGTCGTTCTCGAAGTCGGTCGCCCCGGGCCTCCGCGTCGGATACCTCGTCGTGCCCGAGTCGCTCGTCGGGCCGCTCGAGGCGCTCGCGACGCGCACGTACGTCTCGCCCCCGCTCTTGCCCCAGGCCCAGCTGCACGACTTCCTGGTGGCCGGCAACCTCGATCCGCACCTCGAGTTCCTGTGCACCCTCCTGCGCCCCCGACGGGACATGCTGCTCGACGTGCTCGCCGCGCGGATGCCGCCCGAGGCGACCTGGACGCACCCGGACGGCGGCTACTTCCTGTGGCTCGAGCTGCCCGCGACGATCGACGCGGTCGAGCTCGACCGCCGGGCCCGCGACGTCGGTGTCCGGTTCGTCCCCGGCGGAGGGTTCTTCCACGGCGATCGCGGGCGCAACACGGCGCGGCTCGCGTTCAGCTACCCGTCCGTCGACCAGGTCCGGATCGGTGCGGAGCGGCTGACGGCGCTCGTGCGGGAGGAGCTGGATCGGTGAGCATCGACCCACGACAGCCACGGAGGCACCCATGACGCTCGACTCTCGCTTCTTCATGCGCACCGACGTCCCGGTCGACGGGCCGCCACGCGAGCTCGTCGGCTACGGCGAGCACCCGCCGCGCGTGCGCTGGGAGCACGACGCGAAGGTGGCGGTGCAGATCGTCGTCAACTACGAGGAAGGCTCCGAGAAGACCTTCGCGATGGGTGACGGCGAGAACGACATCCTCTACGAGCTGCCGTTCGCGCTCGAGGGGCAGCGCGACCTGGCGGTCGAGTCGATGTACGAGTACGGCACCCGGGCGGGGATCTGGCGGATGTTCCGCATCTTCGACGGGGCGGGCATCCCCGTCACGTTCTTCGCGGCGGCGGTCGCGCTCGAGCGGAACCGGGCGGTGGCCGAGAAGCTCGCCCGCCGCGGGGACGAGGCGGCCGGCCACGGCTACCGCTGGAGCAACCACTTCGAGATGACGCGCGACGAGGAGCGGGAGGCGATCAGGCTGGCCGTCGAGTCGATCGCCGAGACCACCGGCTCACGGCCGCTCGGCTGGTACTGCCGCGAGATGAGCACCAACACCCGCGAGCTCGTCGTCGAGGAAGGCGGGTTCGTCTACGACTCGGACTGCTACGGCGACGATCTCCCGTACTGGACACGGATCCTCGATCGCCCGCACCTCGTCGTCCCCTACGGCCTCGTCGTCAACGACGCGCGCTACGTCGTCGGCACGGGGTACGGAAGCCCCGAGCACTTCCTGGAGACGGCCAAGGCGCACCTCGACCGGCTGCGCAACGACGGCGACGACGTACCCCGCATGATGTCGGTCGGGTTGCACCCCCGCATCACCGGGAACCCCGCGCGCGCCGACGCGCTGGCGCGCTTCATCGAGTACGGCCAGTCGCTCGGCGACGTCTGGTTCGCACGGCGGATCGACATCGCGAACCGCTTCATCGAGCAGGAGCCCGCGTCGAACTGGGTCTAGGGCGTGCTGCTGGAGCCGGCCGGTCTCGGGCCGGCGACCACCGGCGCGGGCACGCTCGCCGCGGTGACGAGAGCGGTCATCTGCTCGGGCCCGCGGCCGTCGTGAAAGGCGCTCGCGTCGGCCGGTTCCGAGCGTGGCCGGCGGCGCCGTCCGGCACGGAATCGGCAGCGGGTCGTGCGTCGTGCGTCCCGTCACGCCCGAGAAGCGCGATCGCCAGCACCGCCATCCACATCAGCCACGCCCCGTAGGACACACGCTCGACGAGCCCCATCCACCTCGTCGGATCGCCGGTCTCGATGCCCTGCGTGAGGAGCCCCGTGAGCGCACCGAAGATCAGCGTCGTTGCCGCCATCGCGATCGTGAACACGCGGAACCGCCACCCGAGCGCCCGGGCGCCGAACCCCATCTCGGTCAGGATCAGTGCGACCGCGACAGCGCTGAGCGCCAGGTGGCCGACGTCGTTCGCGGCCTCGCTTCCCTCGGCGACCAGCACCTCACGAGAAGACATCGGGAACAGCAGCCAGAGGGGGAACACGACCCCCTGCGCGATCAGGGCGGCCCCCGTCACGCGGAGCGCGCGGCTCCCTGCGGCAGCCTTCCGGACGCCGACCCCGAAGCCGATCACGAGCACGCTGAAGAGCGGGAGAGCGGCGGTGAGCAGGGCCTTCGACGGAGCGTCCGTCGAGGACAGCTCACTGATCGCCTGATCGACGCGGCTGTACCCGTCGTAGATCGTCGCCCCGATCGCGTCGTTGAAGACGACGTACGCGATCCCGTAGGCGACCCCGCAGGCAAGGAGCACCTTCCCCAGGAGGCCTTCGCCGCGGGCTCTCGCTGCCGTGGCGTCGCTCCTGCCCCACGTCGAGGCGTTCGTCGCGAGCACGTCGGTAGGCATTCCGATCCTCTTCCTGCGAGCCCTCACTACAACGATCCCGCTCGCCGTGAAGGAACGCATCGGGGACGGTGCTGATCCTCCTGTGAGAAAAGCCGCAGCCATCGTGGCGATCGGAGGCGCGCGGGTACCACGGCACGCCCGCGCTCACCCGCCCGGGTCTCGAACCGCGTCACCGGGAGAGTCGACGCCGCCGAGAACCCGCGGGACATCTACCGCGCCTGGCTGCCGAGGGGGCACACGTTCACCGCCAGGGTCACGGCCGACCAGGCGACGTCCCTGACGCTCGTCCGGGCGGGCACGATGGACGCCACCCCGCCCCTCACCCGACCAGATCTGCTCCAACGGGGCGGCACACGGTCCACGAGGACCACGCTCACCTATCGCAACACGGGCGCAGGCCGCGACGCGCTGCTCGTCGTCGAGCCGAAGACTCGAGCGCTGACCACGTACGGGCTCGCGGTCGCCACGAAGCCCCTCCGCTGCCCCCGTGCGTGGTCGCATCGGCACCTCCCGCGAGGGAGGGAGCGCGTGGCGGCCCAGGGTCGATCGCAGTGCGCCGGTCTCCGCTGACCGGAGGCACGCCTGCTCCCCGTGCGCCGACCCCGTCCCCCGGTACGTCATCCGTGCCTCGAAGGTCATGCCGGTGCGGTCGAGAACCGTGCTGGGGCGATACCGGCGACGCGACCGGGAGAGGCGCGGCTCGGCGCTTGACTGTCACGTGGTGCCTCACGGACGATGTCAGCGACCCGAGTCGACGTGACCGGAGAGCGACGTCGGCGCCCACCACGAACGAGAGGAGACCAGGATGGACATGTACGCGATCATCCGCCGCGACGGCTGGG
>NZ_DBNHWK010000072.1:0-27085 GCF_057140465.1 Gaiella sp. | reverse complement strand
GCGTGCCGACGGCGCGGCGGGGCTAGGCAGCGGCCGCGCGCTCGTACGCGAGCACGTCGGCGAGGATGTCGTCGAGCGTCCGCGTCGGTGCCCAGCCGATCGCGGCGCCGATCTTCTCGATCGAGGGGATGCGGTGCAGCATGTCCTCGATCCCCTGGCCGTACACGTCCCCGTACGCGACGTGGACGATCTCCGAGTCCGACTCCGTCAGGCCCAGCACGCGCCGGGCGAGCTCGCGGATCGAGATCCGCTCCTGCGAGCCGACGTTGTAGATCTCGCCCGACGGGGCGGCTTCCATCAGGCCGTGGAGCGCACGGATCGTGTCCCGGACGTGGCAGAAGCAGCGGGTCTGCGTGCCGTCGCCGTGGATCTCGATCGGCTCCCCGGCGAGCGCGCGCCGCACGAACGTCGGCACGACCATCCCGTACTGCCCGCTCTGGCGCGGCCCGACGGTGTTGAAGAGGCGGACGATCACACAGTCGAGGTCGTTCTCGGACGCGTGCGCGAGCGCGAGGAACTCGTCCATCGCCTTCGAGTCCGCGTAGGCCCAGCGACGCTGCGTCGTCGGGCCGTAGATCCGTCGATCGTCCTCGCTGAGGGGGCGCTCTTCCCGGTGGTCGCCGTAGACCTCCGACGTCGACGCGATCAGCACGCGCTTGCCGAAGCGGCGGCAGTGGTCGAGCACGATCTCCGTCCCGCGCACGTTCGTGACCAGCGTCTCGACGGGCTTCTCGACGATCAGGCGCACCCCGACGGCGGCCGCGAGGTGGTAGACGACGTCGCACTTGTAGACGAGCTCGTTGACCACCGGCCACGAGAGGACGGAGTCCACGACGAGGTGGAAGCGCGGGTCGGAGCGGAGGTGCTCGACGTTCTCGAGCGACCCGGTGGAGAGGTCGTCGAGCGCCCAGACCTCGTGGCCCTCGGCGAGCAGGAGCTCGCAGAGGTAGGAGCCGATGAAGCCGGCTCCGCCGGTGACCAGGCACTTCGTGCTCGCTCCGTCGCTCACGCCGGGGGGAGACTAGCGCCCGCACCGGGCTGCGCGGGTACGTGGGCCGGGTGGGGTACCATGGCCGTACCTACGACGCGCCCCGCAGGAGTCTGCGGGCGTCGAGAGGAAAGGAGGGTCGGAGGAGCCGTGTTCGAGCGATTCACGGAACGTGCCAGGCAGGTCGTCGTCCTCGCGCAGGACGAGGCCCGCGCGCTCAAGCACAACTACATCGGCACGGAGCACATCCTGCTCGGCCTGCTGCGCGAGGAGGAGGGCCTCGCCGCGCGCGTGCTCGAGCAGCTCGACATCACGGTGGAGGAGGTGCGCGCCCAGGTCGCCCGCATCGTCGGCCAGGGTGACGAGGTCACGACCGGGCAGATCCCGTTCACGCCGCGTGCGAAGAAGGTGCTGGAGCTCGCGCTGCGCGAGGCGCTCTCGCTCGGCCACAACTACATCGGCACGGAGCACATCCTGCTCGGCCTCGTGCGCGAGAACGAGGGCGTCGCCGCACGCATCCTGCTCGACTTCGACGCCGACGCGGAGAAGATCCGCAACGAGATCATCCGCATGCTCTCCGGCCCGGGCCGGCGGCAGCAGGGCGGAGGGGCGCCCGCAGGCGAGAAGTCGAAGAGCTCGAAGCTGCTCGACCAGTTCGGCCGGAACCTCACGAAGGCTGCGACCGAGGGCAAGCTCGACCCGGTGGTCGGGCGTCAGACCGAGATCGAGCGCGTGATGCAGATCCTCTCGCGCCGCCAGAAGAACAATCCGGTGCTGATCGGCGAGCCCGGCGTCGGCAAGACCGCGGTCGTCGAGGGCCTCGCCGCACGGATCGCGTCGAACCAGGTGCCCGAGCTCTTGAAGCACAAGCAGATCTACACGCTCGACCTCGCCGCGCTCGTCGCGGGGTCGAAGTACCGGGGCGAGTTCGAGGAGCGCCTGAAGAAGGTGATGAAGGAGATCACCCAGCGCGGCGACATCATCCTCTTCATCGACGAGCTCCACAACCTCGTCGGCGCGGGTGCCGCCGAGGGCGCGATCGACGCCGCGTCGATCCTCAAGCCCGCGCTCGCTCGCGGTGAGCTGCAGACGATCGGCGCCACGACGCTCGACGAGTACCGCAAGTACCTCGAGCGCGACGCGGCGCTCGAGCGGCGCTTCCAGCAGGTGCGGGTCGAGGAGCCGTCGATCGACGAGTCGGTGCAGATCCTGCGCGGGCTCCGGGACCGCTACGAGGCGCACCACCGGGTGAAGATCACGGACGACGCGTTGCGCGCGTCGGCCGTCCTCGCCGACCGCTACATCCAGGACCGGCACCTCCCCGACAAGGCGATCGACCTCATCGACGAGGCCGGCTCGCGGCTCCGGATCAAGACGATGTCCGCTCCGCCGCGCTGGCGCGAGCTCGAGGAGGAGATCGAGAAGGTGCGCTCGGACAAGGAGGCGTCGATCGAGGCGCAGGAGTTCGAGAAGGCCGCCGCCCTGCGCGACAAGGAGCGGAAGCTCACGCAGAAGCGCAAGGAGCTCGAGGAGAACTGGCGGAACGAGGCGGACGAGGAGCAGCCGGAGGTGACCGAGGACGACATCGCCGACGTCGTCTCGATGTGGACGGGGATCCCGGTGTTCAAGCTCACCGAGGCCGAGTCGCAGAAGCTGATGCGGATGGAGGACGAGCTGCACAAGCGCGTGATCGGCCAGCAGCAGGCGATCGTCGCCGTCTCGAAGGCGATCCGCCGCGCCCGCGCCGGGATCAAGGACCCGAAGCGCCCGACCGGCTCGTTCATCTTCCTCGGCCCGTCCGGCGTCGGGAAGACGGAGCTCGCGCGGACGCTCGCCGAGTTCCTGTTCGGCGACGAGGACGCGATGATCCAGGTCGACATGTCGGAGTACATGGAGAAGCACTCCGTGTCCCGGCTCGTCGGCTCGCCGCCCGGCTACGTCGGCTACGACGAGGGCGGCCAGCTCACCGAGGCCGTGCGCCGCAAGCCCTACTCGGTGCTCCTGCTCGACGAGATCGAGAAGGCGCACCCGGACGTGTTCAACATCCTCCTGCAGATCCTGGAGGACGGGAAGCTGACCGACGCGCAGGGGCGCAAGGTCGACTTCCGGAACACGATCGTGATCATGACCTCGAACATCGGGGCGGGCCAGATCTCGAAGAACCTCTCGCTCGGCTTCAACATCGGCGAGGAGCAGGGCCTCAGCTACGAGGACATGAAGGGCCGCGTGATGGGGGAGCTGAAGAAGGTCTTCCGGCCCGAGCTCCTGAACCGGATCGACGAGATCATCGTCTTCCACAAGCTCGAGCGCGACGAGATCCTCCAGATCGTCGACCTGATGATGAAGCGGCTGCGCGACCAGATGGCGACCCACGGCGCGGCGATCGAGCTCACGCACGAGGCGAAGGAGCTGCTCGTCGAGGAGGGCTACGACCCGGCGATGGGCGCCCGCCCGCTGCGCCGCGCGATCCAGCGCCTGATCGAGGACCCGCTCGCCGACTTCGTCCTCGGTCGGGAGCTCGGCGAGGGATCGACGATCGTCATCGACCGCCGCGCCGAGCCCGGTCCCGACGAGGCGAAGGTCGAGATCCGGATCGTCGACGGCCCGCCCGTTCCCGCTGCGGTCGGGGCCCCGGACGACGGCGGAGCGGACGGCGAGGACGAGCCCGCCGCCGACGACGCGGCACCGTCGGACTAGCCCCGACGGGCGGTACGACCTGCGCAAGGCGGAACGGCTCGGTGTGACCGTCAGGTGTCGTGGCGTGCGCCGGACGCCACGGCGCTCACCGTTCGGTGAGCTTCCTGGCGAAGACGCTGCGACACTCGGTGGCGATCCACTCGACGCGGCACATGACGAGGCCGAGCACGTAGCCCGCCGGTAGCGTCCACGGGATGCACGACGCGATCGTCGTCGGTTCCGGGCCCAACGGTCTCGCGGCGGCGATCACGCTCGCGCGCGCGGGCCGCTCGGTGCTCGTGCTCGAGGGGCGCGAGACGATCGGGGGCGGCCTGCGGACGGAGGAGCTCACGCTCCCGGGCTTCCGCCACGACACGTGCGCCGCGATCCATCCGCTCGGCGTGGCGTCGCCGTTCCTGCGGTCGGTGCCGCTCGAGGAGCACGGAGTGGAGTGGATCCACCCGGACGCGCCGCTCGCGCACCCGCTCGACGACGGCACCGCGGTGGTGCTCGAGCGCTCGCTCGACGAGACCGCCGCCGGGCTCGGCGAGGACGGTGAGACGTGGCGACGTCTGCTCGGCCCGTTCGTGCGCGACGCCGACGCGGTGATCGCGGGGATCCTGACGCCGCCGCTGCCGCCGCGTCATCCGATCGCCCTCGCGCGGTTCGGCCCGCGGGCGCTCCGCTCGGCCGCGGGCCTCGCGCGGTCGGCGTTCGCAGGCGAGCGGGCCCGGGCGCTGTTCGCGGGCAACGCCGCCCACGCGATGCTCCCGCTCGACGCGAGCGCCAGCGCGTCGTTCGGGCTCGTGCTCGCGCTCCTCGGCCACACGGTCGGCTGGCCGATGGCGCGGGGCGGGTCGCAGGCGATCGCCGACGCGCTGGCCGCAACGCTTCGCTCGCTCGGTGGAGAGATCGAGACCTCACGTCCCGTCGCGTCGCTCGCCGAGCTCCCGCCTGCGCGCCTCGTGATGCTCGACGTGACCCCCCGGCAGCTGCTCGCGCTCGCGGGCGACCGGCTGCCGTCGCGCTATCGTCGGGCGCTCGAGCGCTACCGGCAGGGGCCCGGGGTCGTGAAGGTCGACTACGCGCTGGCGGAGCCCGTCCCGTGGCGCGCTGCGGAGTGTGCCCGGGCGGCCACGCTGCACCTCGGCGGCACGCTCGCGGAGATCGCCGCGGCGGAGAAGGAGGTCGCGCGGGGCCGTCACCCCACGCAGCCGTACGTGCTCGTCGCACAGCAGAGCCTGTTCGACCCGACGCGCGCGCCCGAGGGTCGTCACACGCTGTGGGCGTACACCCACGTCCCGCACGGCTCGACGGCGACGGGGGCCACGGTCGCCGCGATCGAGGCCCAGCTCGCGCGCTTCGCGCCGGGATTCGGCGACGTCGTGCTCGAGCGCTCCGTGCACGGGACGGCCGAGCTGGAGGCGCACAACCCGAACTACGTCGGCGGCGACATCAGCGGCGGCAGCCACGAGCTGCGGCAGCTCCTCGCCCGGCCGGTCCTGAGCCCCGTGCCGTACCGCACGCCGCTCGACGGCGTGTACCTCTGCTCGTCGTCCACGCCGCCCGGCGGCGGGGTGCACGGGATGTGCGGCTGGAACGCAGCCCGCGCGGCTCTCCGGCGCGCCTGAGGGCGACCGAGGACGGCCCGGCGCGCGGCGCGCGCGGGTCACGCTATCGTCGGGCACGTGCAGGAGGCGAGGATCGACCTCGGGGGCCGGATCGGCGTGTGGATGGGCGCGTTCGCGGTCGCGCCCGCGGCCGTCGCCAGGCCTGCGGCCGCCGAGATCGAGGAGCTCGGCTACGCGTGCATCTGGTACCCGGAGGGGCTCGGGACCCGGGAGTCCTTCACCAACGGCGCCGTCCTGCTCGGCGCGACCGAGCGGATCCGCATCTCGAGCGGGATCACCAACATCTGGGGCCGTGACCCGGTCGCCGCGGCGAACGGCGCACGTGTCCTCGAGGACGCCTACGACGGTCGCTTCCTGCTCGGCCTCGGGGTCAGCCATCCCCGCCAGGTCGACCCGCGCGGGCACACGTACGCGAAGCCGGTGTCACGGATGCGGGCGTTCCTCGACGCGATGGACGACGACCCCTTCGTCAGCCCCGACGGCACGGCCTCGGCCCGGCCTCCCGTCCGCCGTGTGCTCGCGGCGCTGCGAGCGCCGATGCTCCGCCTCGCAGCGGAGCGGGCGGACGGAGCGCACAGCTTCCTCGTCTCGGTCGAGCACACGCAGCGAGCCCGCGAGATCCTCGGCCCCGACCGCGTGCTCGTCGTCGAGCACAAGGCGCTGATCGAGCCGGACCCGCGGGTGGCGAGGGAGCGCGGCCGCGCGGCGCTCTCGTGGTATCTCGACACGCCGAACTACCTCGAGAGCCTGCGCTCGCTCGGCTTCGGCGACGAGGACGTCGCCGACGGTGGCTCGGATCGCCTCGTGGACGCCCTCGTCGCCTGGGGCGACGAGGGCCGGGTCGTGGAGCAGGTGCGCGCCCATCTCGACGCCGGCGCCGATCACGTTGCGATCCAGCCGCTCGGCCGCGACTCCGACCCTCTCGGGCTCGACGTCCTGCGGGCACTGGCGCCGGCGGTCGGCGACCTCGGATAGCGTCTCGTCGATGGCCGTCGCGATCCGTCACGCGCATCCCTCCGACTACGGCCGCGTGATCGGCCGTGTGAACGTCTGGTGGGGCGGCCGCGACATGGCGCCGATGCTGCCGCAGCTCTTCTTCGTGCACTTCGAGGGGACGAGCTTCGTCGCCGAGGACGACGACGGGCAGCTCGCGGGCTTCGTCTGCGGGTTCGTGTCCCAGACCGACCCGGAGAAGGCGTACATCCACTTCGTCGGGGTCGACCCGCAGCGCCGCGGCGAGGGGATCGGGCGCAGCCTCTACGAGCGCTTCTTCGAGGTCGCCGGAGAGCACGGCTGCCGCTCCGTCCACTGCGTCACGTGGCCCGGGAACGAGGAGTCGATTGCGTTCCATCGCGCCCTCGGCTTCGAGGTCGAGCGCATCGTCGAGGACTACGACGGGCCCGGCGAGGACCGCGCGCTCCTCGTCCGACCCCTCTGACCTGCAGCGCGGCCCGCAGCCGCGGCGCGTGGGGCGATGGACCGGCGGGCGGCCGGCGTCGCGTCACGGACTCGTTGTCCAGATGGACGACGGACGTCCGATCGTGGCGCTACCCTTGGAGCGTGGCAAAGGTCGTCGTCCAGTTCTGCTGCTCGGAGTGCGGCACCACCACGGGGCGCTGGCTCGGACGCTGCCCCGGGTGCGGGGCGTTCGGCACGCTCGTCGAGGAGCTGGCCGGGCGCGACGGTGGCCCCGGCGCTGCGCCGGGCATCGCCGCCCGTGCGCCGGAGCGCCTCGGCGACGTCCGCGTCGAGGAGGGGGAGCGGATCGCGACGGGCGTCCCCGAGCTCGACCGCGTCCTCGGCGGTGGGCTCGTGCCCGCATCGCTCGTCCTCGTCGGCGGCGAGCCGGGGGTGGGGAAGTCGACCCTCCTGCTCAGTGCGCTCGGGGCGATCACGCGGTCGGGCCGGCGCGGGCTCCTCGTCACCGGGGAGGAGTCCGTCGCGCAGGTGCGGCTCCGCGCACGCCGCCTCACGGGGGCCGAGGAGGTCGCCGTCCTCGCCGAGACGAACCTGGACGCCGTCTGCGCGACGCTCGAGGCAGAGCGGCCGGACGTCTGCGTCGTCGACTCGGTGCAGACGCTGCACGCGTCCGACCTCGGCTCCGCACCCGGGTCGGTCGCCCAGGTCCGCGAGGCGGCCGGGCGGCTCCTGCGCGTCGCGAAGGAGGCGGGCGTCGCGACGATCCTCGTCGGGCACGTGACAAAGGACGGCGCCGTCGCCGGCCCGCGAGTGCTCGAGCACCTCGTCGACTGCGTGCTCCAGTTCGAGGGCGACCGCTACCACGAGCACCGCATCCTCCGGGCGATCAAGAACCGGTTCGGCTCGACGAACGAGCTCGGTGTCTTCGAGATGACCGGCGAGGGCCTCGTCGGGGTTCCCGACCCGTCCCGGCTGTTCGGTCGCGCGCACCCCGGAGAGGTCGGCTCGGCGGTCGCCTGCGCCCTCGAGGGGACCCGTCCCCTGATGCTCGAGGTGCAGGCGCTCGTCGCCCCGACCGACCTCGCGATGCCCCGCCGTGTCGGGACGGGCGTCGACCCGAAGCGGCTGGCGATGATCGTCGCCGTCCTCGGACGGCACGCGCGCGTTCCGCTCGGGAGCGCCGACGTGTTCGTCAACGTCGCCGGGGGCGTCCGCATCGACGAGCCGGGTGCCGACCTCGCCGTCGCGCTCGCCGTCGCGTCCGCCCAGCGCGGCGCGCCCGTCCGCGAGGGCATGGCGGCCTTCGGCGAGGTCGGGCTCACGGGGAGGCTGCGGCCGGCCTCCCAGGCCGAGCGACGCCTGGAGGAGTGCGGCAAGCTCGGCATGTCCGCGGTCGTCGCCCCGGCCGGGACGCGTGGGCGTCGCGCGTCGCCGCGGGTCGTCGGCGCGGAGACGCTCCGCGAGGCGATCGCCGCCGGGCTCGGTGAGCCCGTGGGCGAGCCCGGCGCGCCTGCGGCCGCCGCGTCGGCGAGCTAGGCGAGCACGAAGCCGAGGGCGATCAGGCAGATCGCGACGCCGACGAACACCGCCCCGGTGCTGAGGCGTGTATCCGGCACCGACGTACGGTTCGCCGCGAAGGCGTCGCCGAAGGCCCACTTCTGCGTCCACGAGATGCTGTCGCGCCGCGACGGCGAGCCCGCCGCGGCGAGCATCAGCGTCAGCCCACCGACGACGAAGCAGGCGATCGACAGCGCGTCGACGAACTCGCCGCCACGGGCGAGGGCCCAGACGACCGCGAGCACGATCGCGACGACGACGCCGACGGCGAGGCGAATGAGGAACCGGATCGACTCGTAGACGATGCTCATGCGGACGCGTGCGCCGACACCGGCACGCACCGGCACGATCGCACGAACGCCCGCGGTTCGCGAGCGCCCCGTCACGAGCGCTCGGCGCGGCGCTGCGGCGAGCGGGCGCACCGGGTGCCGCGGCGGACGACGACGGGCCCGGCCGTGTCCACCTGCGTTCCTCTTCGGGTCGGGGGCCCGAGTCTCGCGTGCAGGGCACGTCCTGTCGATCGCGCCGCCGAAGACTCGGCGCGTGCGTCAGCTCCGCGGGTAGATGCGCTCCACGTACTCGTCGAGCATCCTCGTCGCGCTGAAGCGCCAGGCGTTCGTCGCGAGCGACCGCTTGATCCGCTCGCACCAGCCGTTCGGGACGCCGTCACCGTCGCGGTCGTAGAACAGCGGGATCACCTCGCGCTCGAGGAGCTCGTAGAACGCTTCCGCGTCGCGGGCGTCCATGACGGCGTGGTCGGGGTCCTCGGTGCCGGGGATCCCCCATCCGTTGTCGCCGTCGAACCCCTCGTCCCACCATCCGTCGAGGACGCTCAGCTGGAGGACGCCGTTGAAGGTCGCCTTCATGCCGCTCGTGCCGCTCGCCTCCATCGGGCGGCGCGGGAGGTTGACCCACACGTCGCAGCCGGAGACGAGGTGCGTGGCGACGGAGAGGTCGTAGTCCTCGAGGAACACGACACGGCCGGCGATCTCCTGCTTGTGCTTCTTGAGGTTGAACACGTCCTGGAGCACGCCCTTGCCCCCCTCGTCGAGGGGATGCGCCTTGCCGGCGATCAGGAGCTGAACCGGGGGATCGCCGGTGAGGATCCGCACGGTGCGCATCTCGTCGTAGGTCAGCAGCCACAGCCGCTTGTACGTGGCGAGGCGCCGCGCGAACCCGAGCGTGAGGTGATCCGGGTCGAGGGCCCGCGCGGCCGCGTTGACGTAGTCGATCTGCTCGTTCCGCAGCAGCCGGTCGTTCTGGCTCTTCAGGCGCGCCCACTCGATGAGGCTGCGGCGGGCGCGGTTCCGGGCCTCCCAGACCTCCGCGTTCGGGATCCGCCCCACCGCCTCCCACACCGACGGGTCGGCGGCTCGCTCCCACCAGCGGGCGCCGAGGTGTCGGTCGAAGAGCTCCACGAACGCCGGCGAGGCGAAGGTCGGGAGGTGGGCGCCGTTGGTGACGTGGGTGATCGGGACGTCCTCCACGCGATCCTCGGGGTACATCGGCTGCCACATCCGGCGCGCGACGTCGCCGTGGAGGCGGCTCACGCCGTTGCGCGCCCGGCTCGTGCGCAGGGCCAGCGGCGTCAGCCCCGGGGCCTCGCCGGCGTCGTCCGCGCGGGCCCGGCAGAGACCGACGAAGCCCTCGACGCCCAGGCCGAGACGGCCCGGCAGGTCGTCGTACGCGGCGAGCATCTCGTCGACGCCGTACGTCTCGTTGCCCGCCGGCACCGGCGTGTGCGTCGTGACCACGAAGCGGTCGCGCACGGCGGCGAGGCCCTCGTCCGTGGACGCGCCCGCCGCCACGGCCTGGGCGACGAGCTCGAGCGCCCCGAGCGACGGGTGCCCCTCGTTGAGGTGGTACACCCACGGCTCGATCCCGAGCGCCTGCAGGAGACGGACGCCGCCGATGCCGAGCAGGGCGTACTGCGCGAGGCGCATCGCGCGGTTCCCCTCGTACAGGCGCTGCGTCGTCCAACGGCGGACGGGGTCGTTCTCCGGGATCTCGGTGTCGAGGAGGAAGAGCGGCGTGCGGCCGACGTCGACGCGCCAGACCTGGAACCACGTCGGGCCCCCGTACACGTGGACGGCGAGCTTGAGCGCCTTCCCGTCGGGCCCGCTGACGCGGGCCATCGGCAGGCTCTTCGGGTCGTTGACGACCCAGTACTCCTGCTGCCGCCCGGAGAGGTCGAGCCGCTGACGGAAGAAGCCGCGCCGGTAGAAGAGGCCGACGGCGACGAACGGCAGGCGCTGGTCGCTCGCCTCCTTGAGGATGTCGCCGGCGAGCACCCCGAGCCCACCGGAGTAGATCGGCAGCGACGCGTGGACTCCGTACTCTGCGCACAGGAACGCGATCGGCCCGTCGATGCCCGGGCGCCGGCGCTCCGGGCGGGCCAGGTCGTCGTCGACTGCCGTGGCGAGGGCGGCGGCGCGCGCGACGAGGGCGTCGTCGCGCACGGCGTCGGTGATCGACGAGGGCCAGAGGTCGGCGAGGAAACGGGTCGGATTGCGGCCGGTCAGCTCCCAGCGGAAGGGATCGAGGTCGCGGAACACGGCGTCCCCGTCGCGGGCCCACGACCAGCGGTAGTTGTATGCGACGCGCGCGAGCGGCCGCAGCGGCTCGGGCAGGCGGTCGGCCAGCCACGCCGCGCGATCTGCGAGGTCGGCGGCCCCATCGGGTGACACGGCGCTCATCGGCCGGAAGGGGTATCAGACACGGCGCCGTCCGATGCCGGTGAACCGTCCGTGGAGCGCGCTCCGGCCCCGTCGCCTCGGTGCGGCTCGTGTTCGACAACCGTTAAGGAAGTGTTGTGAACTGCGCTAGAATGGTGTCCGAAAACGCCGGCAGCCCTCGCAGCCGGCGCTTTTCGTGAGACAGGTGATCCAGACACGATCGGGGAGGACAGCTTGTTCGACGTCGGTGACAAGGTGGTGTATCCCCATCACGGCGCGGGAACCGTGGTGAGCAAGGACGAGCGGGTCGTCCTCGGGCAGAAGCGCGAGTACCTCACGATTCGCATCATCCACAACGACATGACGGTCAACGTGCCGACCGAGAACGCCGAGCGCGTCGGTCTGCGCTGGGTGATCGACCAGCAGATGGTGGAGGTGGTCGTCAAGACCCTCAGCGGGGGCTCCACCGAGATGCCGAAGAACTGGAACCGTCGCTTCAAGCACAACCGCGACAAGATGAAGACCGGCGACATCCTCGAGCTCGCGGAGGTCGTCCGGAACCTCGCCCTCCGTGATCACGAGAAGGGCCTGTCGACGGGCGAGAAGCAGATGTACGTCAAGGCGAAGCGCATCCTCGCGTCCGAGCTGATGTACGCGAAGGACATGTCGGAGGACGAGGCGCACACCTGGCTCGAGGAGATCCTCGCCAACCCCGTGAGCGGCAAGAAGTCGTCGCGCGCGCGGGCGAAGGTGGCGACCGCGACCGCGAGCGCATAGCGCTCGACGGAGCGTCGTCCGCGCCGACGGAGCCGTGCCCGGCGCCGGGTCGACCTGGGCGATCCTCGTCGCCGCCGGGGCCGGGGCGCGGCTCGGGGCGGACCGGCCGAAGGCCTTCGTCGGGCTGGCCGGCAGGCCGCTGCTCGCGGAGAGCCTCGAGCGCCTCGACGCCTCCGACTGGGTCGACGCGATCGTCGTCGCGGCCCCACCGGGATGGGAGGAGCCGGCGATCCTCCTCGCCGAGGAGCTCGTCGCGAGCAAGGTGACGGCCGTCGTCACCGGAGGGGAGACACGGGCCGAGTCGGTGCGCATCGCCCTCGGCGAGGTGGGGGACGAGGCGCTCGTCGTGATCGTCCACGACGCCGCCCGACCGCTCGTCACCGATGAGGTGCTCGAGCGGCTGCTCACTGCGCTCGGCGAGGGTGTCGACGGCGCCGTCCCGGGCCTCCCGGTCGCCGACACGGTGAAGCGGGTCGAGCACGGCCTCGTCGTCGAGACGCTCGACCGGGCGCACCTGGTCGCGGTGCAGACGCCCCAGGCGTTCCGGGTCGAGGCGCTGCGGGCGGCGTATGCGGGTGATCTCGGAGGGGCGACCGACTGCGCCTCGCTGGTCGAGCAGCGGGGCGGGAGGGTGCTCGTCGTCGAGGGCGACCCGGCCCTGCTCAAGGTGACGACGCGCGACGACCTGCTGCGTGTCGAGTCGATGCTCTGAGGGCGCCCGGCGCCGTCGGGAGGCGCGTCGCACGATGGTGAGCGGAGCGCGCCAGCGCGTCGCCGCGCCCGGTCGCCGTTGCCCGACCCCGCGCGAGGATCCCTGAGCGTCTAGCCTCCCTGGCGTGAGCGAGGTGGCACGGCGATGAGGGGCACCCGGACGCTCGTCGAGGAGTGGCTGGCGGCCGGCGACGCGGGACGGCTCGACGCCTTCGACGAGCTGCTCCACGCGGACGTGCGAGTCCACGCGCCACTCGGTCTCTCCACGTCCGGGATCGAGGCGGAGAAGGAGGTGTGGCGGGCAGCGCTGCGGGCGATGCCCGACCTGCGGCACGAGGTCCAGGACGTCGTCGTCGGCGATGCCACCGTCGCCGTGCGAACCGTGGTCACGGGGACGCTCGTCGGCGGATTCGGTGGCATCGAGGCGACCGGCCGTCCGTTCCGTATCGACCAGGCGGTGTTCGCCCGGGCCCGTGACGGGAAGCTCGCCGAGATCTGGGAGATCGCCGACGTCTCGGCCATCACCCGCACGGCCGGCGAGGCGTCGTGAGCGACCTGCGGATCGGGACCGGGGTCGACGCCCACGCGTTCGGCGACGGCGTGCCGCTCGTCCTCGGCGGCATCACGATCGAGCATCCCCGCGGGCTCGTCGGTCACTCCGACGGCGACGTGATCGCCCATGCGCTCGCGGACGCGCTGCTCGGGGCGGCGGGGCTCGCCGACATCGGCGCGCTCTTCCCCTCCGACGACGAGCGCTACCGCGGCGCCGACTCGCTCGTGCTGCTGGCCGACGCCGCGCGGGAGGCACGCAGCGCGGGATTCGAGCTCGTGAGCGCCGATTGCGTGTTGATCGGGCAGGAGCCGAAGATCGCGCCCTTCCGCGAGGAGATGCGGGCACGGCTCGCCGCGGCGCTCGGCGTCGACGCAGACCGCGTCAACGTCCGGGCGACGACCACGGACCGGCTCGGCTTCCCCGGTCGCGGCGAGGGCCTGGCCGCGCAGGCGGTCGCCCTCGTGCAGCGGCGATGAGCATCCGGTTCGTCTCGCACGAGAGGCGACCGGACATCGTCGAGGCGGACGAGCTCTGGCGCGAGTGGCCGGCGTTCATGCTCCACGACGACGTCGCCGCGGAGCGGTGGGGGCAGCTCTACGACCGGTATCCGGCGTTCCAGTTGTGGGGGCTCGACCCCGCCACCGGCGCCGTCGCAGTGAAGGTCAACTGTGCACCTGCCGCGCTCGACCCGGGTGACCTCCCCGACGCGGGCTGGCAGGAAGCCGTGCGGGGGGCGGTCGACGACGAGCTGGAGCCGACGCTCCTCTGCGCGCTGCAGATCCAGGTCGCGCCGGCACGTCGGGGCGAGGGTTGGAGCTCCGTCGCGCTCGCCGAGATGCGCCGTCTGGGCCGGGAGCAGGGGTTCCCGGACATGGTCGCCCCCGTGCGGCCGTCGCTGAAGGCGCTCTACCCGCTCGTGCCGTGCGAGCGCTATGCGGCGTGGGTACGCGCCGACGGCCTGCCGTTCGACCCCTGGCTTCGCGTCCACGCGCGCGCAGGAGCGGCGATCGTCGGTGTCTGCCAACGGTCGCTCGTCGCATCGGGGACGGTCGCCGACTGGGAGGAGTGGGCCGGGATGGCCTTTCCCGAGAGCGGCGAGTACGTCGTCCCCGGCGCGCTCGTGCCCGTCGCGATCGACCGGGAGGCGGGCACGGCCGTCTACGTCGAGCCGAACGTCTGGATGCACCACCGGCTGTCGGGGATGATGGGTGCGTGAGCGACGCCGCCTGGCACGACCTCGGGCCCGTCGGCGACGCCCCCCTGTGGGCGCTGCGCCAGGTCGACGTGGAGGGACGCCTCGTCTGCATCGGCCGTGCCCCCGACGGCTGGGTCGCGTTCCAGGACACGTGCACGCACGAGGAGTGCGCGCTCTCCGACGGAGAGCTCGACGGCTCCGTCGTCGTCTGCCCGTGCCACGGGTCGGAGTTCGACGTCCGCACCGGTGACGTCCTCTGCCCGCCCGCGCTCGACCCGCTGCCGATCTACGAGGCGCAGGAGGAGGAGGGCAGGCTGCTCGTCCGCCTCGCGCCGCCCGCCGCCGCGGCCGAGGCCGTGCACGAGCGCGAGGACCACGTGCCCGAGGCTGTGGCGCGTGCAGCGACCGTCGCGGGGCCCGACACGAGCGGCCTCGTGCTCGACGACGTCGACCTCGACGACCTCGACGTCTGGGAGGAGCGTGTCCCGTACGAGTGGCTGACGCTGCTCCGGCGCGAGGCGCCGCTGCACTGGCACCAAGAGGAGCACGGGCGCGGCTACTGGGTCTTCACGCGCTACGACGACGTCGTGCAGGTCTCGAAGGACTGGCAGACGTACAGCTCGGAGCTCGGTGGGACGTCCCTGCAGGACCTGACGCCGGCGGAGGTGGAGGCGCGCAAGTCGATGATCGACACCGACCCGCCGGCGCACACCCGCCTCCGGGCGCTCGTGAACAAGGGGTTCACGCCGCGCGTCGTCACCGCCTACGAGGCGCGGATCCGGGCGCTCGCCTCCGGGATCCTCGCGCAGGCGTTCGCCCAGGACGAGTTCGACTGGGTCGACGCCGTCGCGTCGGAGATCCCGATGTGGGTCTTCTCGGAGATCATGGGCCTCCCGATCGAGGACCGGCGCCTGCTGATCGAGCTCGGGGACAAGATCCTCGGCAACACCGACCCGGAGGTCGTCGGCGCCGCGAACACCCTCGACCGGGCGCTCGACGACCCGGAGCTGCGCCTGCTCCCGTTCTCGAGCCCGTTCTCCCTCGACCTCATCGAGTACGGCCGGACGCTCGGCGAGGCCCGACGGCGCGAGCCGCGCGACGACATCACGACGAGGCTCGTCGAGGCGGAGGTCGACGGCTCCCGCCTCTCGGAGCACGAGTTCGGCCTCTTCTTCATCCTCCTCACGACGGCCGGCAACGAGACGACCCGGCACACGATCTCCCTCGGCTTGCTCGACCTGCTCGCCCATCCGGAGGAGGCTGCACGGCTCGCGGCCGACCCGTCGCTCGCCGGCACGGCCGCCGACGAGATCCTGCGTCGCGCCCACCCCGTGCACCACTTCCGGCGCACGGCGACACGCGACGTCGTGGTGCACGGCCGGCGGATCGCCACGGGGGACAAGGTGACGATCTGGTACGCGTCGGGGAACTTCGACGAGGACCGGTTCCCGGACCCGTTCCGGATGGACGTCGGCCGCACCCCGAACCGCCATCTCACGTTCGGGCTCGGCGGCCCCCATTTCTGCCTCGGCGCGCATCTCGCGAAGCTGGAGGTGAAGATCTGGCTGGAGGAGATGATCCCGTACCTCGACCGGATCGAGCTCACCGGGACGCCGACCCGGCTACGCTCGAACTTCTTCAACGGCATCAAGCGCATGCCGGTGCGGGTGCGCGCATGACGGAGGAGGCGGTCGAGGAATGAGCACCACCGAGCACGACGCGGAGGAGGTCGTCCGGGCGCTCGCGGGTGACGGTGTTCGGGCCGTCCGGCTCCTCTACACGGACCTCCACGGCGTGGCGCGCGGCAAGGACATTCCGCTCCGCCACTTCGCGGAGCTGTGCGACGAGGGGGTCAACTTCTGCGCGGCGGTGATGGGGACCGACCTGCGACACACGCCGGTCGTGGGCGGCGAGAGCGGCTACATCGACTTCGCGGTGCGGCCCGATCTGCGCACCGTACGCACCGTGCCGTGGCTGCCCGAGGTCGCGTGGTGCCTCGGCGAGGCGTGGGTGCTCGACGGGTCCGATCACTGGCCGAGCTGTCCGCGCGCCCTGCTCCAGCGGGCGGTCGCCGCCTTCGAGGAGCGCGGGCTCTCGCCCGTCGTCGCCCCGGAGCTCGAGTTCTTCCTGCTCGAGCGGGACGCCGAGGCACACGGGGGCCTGCGCCGCTACGTCGACGAGCTCTCGCGCGTCTACACCGTCGGCGCGGTCTCCGACCCGCGCGAGATCCTGCTGCGGATGCTCCTCTGGTGCGACGAGCTCGGGCTCGAGGCGTTCGCCGCGAACCACGAGTACATGAGCTCGCAGTACGAGATCAACCTCAAGCACTCCGATGCGCTCGACGCCGCCGACCGGGCGTTCATGCTCAAGGCGGCGGTCAAGGAGATCGCCGTCCGCGAAGGGCTGCTGGCGACGTTCATGGGGCGGCCGTTCGGCGACCAGGGAGGGTCGGGCTTCCACCTGCACCTCTCGCTGTCGGCCGCCGACGGGCACAACGCCTTTGCCGACGAGGGCGGGCCGGAGGGGTTGAGCCCCCTCGCGGGAGCGTTCATCGCCGGCGTCCTCGAGCACGCGGCCGGACTGCAGGCGCTGCTCGGGCCGACCGTCAACGCGTACAAGCGGATCCTTCCGGACAGCCTCGCGCCGACGCACGGCAACTGGGGGCACGACAACCGCACGGCGATGTGCCGGGTCCCACTCGAGCGCGGCCGGCGGGCCCGGGTCGAGGTGCGCACCGGCGACGGCGCCGCGTGTGCGCACCTGATCACGGCGGCGATCCTCCTCGCCGGGCTCGACGGCATCGACCGCGGGCTGCTGCCGCCCGAGCCCGTGGTCGGCGATGCCTACCGTCTCGACGATGCGCACGCGGGCTCGCGGCTGCCTGCCGATCTCGGCGCGGCCCTCGACGCGCTCGAAGCGGATGCGACGCTCGTCGGGCTGCTCGGGGAGCCGCTCGTCTCGACGTTCCTCGCGATGAAGCGCTTCGAGGTCGAGCGGTTCGCGACGGCGGTCGGCGAGCTCGACCCGGACGTCGTGACCGCGTGGGAGCTGGAGGAGTATGCCGCTCACCTCTGAGGTCGTCACCGGGCGCTCCGTGCGCGTCGACGTCGGTGGCCAAGCCCGTTGGGGACGGCGGGAGGGCGACGTGATCGTGCTCTCGGACGGGACCGCGATCGACGAGGCCGGTGCGGTGTACCTCGCGCCGGCGGAGCCGACGAAGGTGATCGCCGTGCACCTCACGTACCGCAGCCGCATCGAGGAGTACGGCGCCCGCACGCCCGCCGAGCCCTCGTACTTCATGAAGCCGCCGTCGACGCTCAACGGTCACCGGGGCGAGATCCGCCGCCCGCACGGGGCCCGGTTCCTCAACTACGAGGGCGAGCTCGCGGTCGTCGTGGGCGAGCGCATGCGGGGCGTCCCGATCGAGCGGGCGCTCGACCACGTCGCCGGCTACGCGTGCGCGAACGACGTCGGGCTGCACGACTTCCGTCACGCCGACCGCGGCTCGATGCTGCGCGTCAAGGGTGCCGACGGGTTCCTCCCGCTCGGCCCCGAGCTCGTCCCCGCGTCCGAGTTCGACCCCACGCGCTTCTCGCTGCGGACGATCCTGAACGGGCAGGTCGTGCAGGAGGCGACCGCGGACGACCTGATCTGGGGCGTCGCGTACCAGCTCGCCGACCTGTGCCGGCTCATCACCCTCGAGCCGGGCGACGTGATCCTGACCGGGACGCCCGCCAACTCGCGGCCGATGGAGCCGGGCGACGTCGTCGCCGTCGAGGTCGACGGCCTCGGACGGCTCGAGAACACCGTCGTCGACTGGGAGGTCGACCTCGAGGGGCCGGGCGAGCAGATGGAGGTCTCGGCGAACACGCTGCACGTCGCGCTCGCGATCCCCGAGGACGAGGCGGAGCGGCGGGCGGCGGAGGAGCGCGTGTCGTGAGGCTCGGCCGCATCGACCACGTGGCGCTCCGGGTCGCCGACCTCGACGAGGCCTCGGCCCGCTGGTGCCTGCAGTTCGGGCTCGTCGAGCGTGCGCGTGACGGAGGGCGTGCGCTCCTCGCCTGCAACGACGAGCCGTACAGCGTCGAGCTGATCGAGGGGGGCGAGCCGGGGCACGACCATGTCGCGTTCGCGCTCCACCGCGACTGTCCGCTCGAGGACGCCCGCGCCCACCTGCAGACGCTCGACGTGGAGTGGGCCGAGCGCGAGGGCTGCCTGTTCGTCGACGACCCCGACGGCCGTCCCGTGCAGCTGATGCCGCACCGCGACGCGGCGACGGAGGTCGACCGCTGGCCGCAGCACGCCCGGCCGTCGTCGACGGTGCACGTCGGTGGCCCGCGCCGGCTCGGGCACGTCAACTGCCTCACCGGTGACGTCCAGGCGGGGTTCCGCTTCTACACCGAAGTGCTCGGGATGCGGCTCTCCGACTGGCTCGGCGACGGCGGGGTGTGGTTCCACGTCGACTCCGACCACCACGTGATGGCCCTCGTCGACGTCGGGTACGCGCACTTCCACCACCTCGCGTTCGAGGTCGTCGACATCGGCAAGATGCGCGACCTCCTCGACCATGTCGCCCGGCACGGCCGCTGGCTGAGTTGGGGGCCGACGCGCCATGGGATCGCGGGGAACATCGCGAGCTACGTCCGGATCCCCGAGGAGCGGTGCCACGTCGAGCTCTACTGCGACATGGAGCAGCTGCAGGACGACCACGTGCCGCGGACGTATCCCGACGACCGCTACTCGTCCAACACCTGGGGGCCGCTGCCGCCCCGTTCCTACTTCCGCTTCGACCCGGTCGCGATCGAGTGGGAGCGCGAGAGCTGGGAGACGCGGGGCCGGCCCCTGCCCCCGCCGCCCGAGGGGTGGCCCGGGTGACGGGGCTGCGCGGGTACTCGGTGCCACGCACGCCGGGGGGGCGCGCCTCGCTCGTCCCCGCTCCACCGTGGCACTACGTCGGCGACTTCCTCGTGATCGAGTACTGGGCCGACCCGGACGCGGTCGCCGCGGTGCTCCCGGCGGGCCTCGAGCCGTTCGCCGAGGATCCCGGGAGGGCGGCGGCGCTGTTCGTCGACTGGCAGTCGTGCTCCGAGGGGGGCGGGGAGCTGGTCGACCCGTCGCGGAGCCAGTACAAGGAGTTCTTCCTCGTCGTGAACGCGACGATGGACGGCGAGCACGTGACCACGTGCCCGTTCATCTGGGTCGACCGGGACTTCGCGCTCGCGCGCGGCTGGGTGCAGGGGTTCCCGAAGAAGCTCGGGTCGATCTGGATCACCCGGACGTTCGGCGCCGACTGCCTCGCAGACCCGGGACTGCAGCCGGGCGCCACCTTCGGGGGCACGTGCGCGGCGTACGAGCGGCGGCTCGCCGAGGGAACGGTGACGCTCGAGCGCGTGTCCGAGCACGGGCCGACGCACAACGACCCGCCGCTCGTCAACGTGCGTCACTTCCCGCGCCTCGAGGCCGGACGCCACGACGAGCCCGCCGTGCACGAGCTCGTGCGGGCGCGGAGCCGCGACCGGGTCGCGTCACCGGTGTGGGAGGGCAGTGCGACCCTCGAGCTGCACGGTGCTCCCCACGAGGAGCACACGACGCTCGCGCCGACGCGCCTGGGCAGGGGGTTCCGGTTCACGTTCGCGTACACGGTCGACGACCTGGAGACGGTGCGGCAGCTGTGACCGACCGTGTCGAGGTCGCCGGGGTCGACGTCTCGGTCGACCACTTCATCGGTGGCGAGCGCGTCGCGAGCGCGGTGGCGTTCACCGACATCTCGCCGATCGACGCGGAGCCGGTGGCCGAGGTCGCGCGCGGCGGGGCGGCGGAGGCCGACCTCGCGGTGTCCGCGGCGAGGGACGCCTTCCCCGCGTGGGCGGCGCTCGGGCCGCGAGGTCGTGCGGAGCGCCTGCACCGGCTCGCCGACCTGATCGACGCCAACGTCGACCGGCTCGCCGCCGTCGAGTGCGTGGACATGGCGATGCTCCTGCGCTCGCTGCGCGCACGGGTGATCGCGCGCGGCGCCCGGAACTTCCGGTCGTACGCGGACCTCGCCGCCGCCCACGAGGAGCGCGCGTGGTCGTCGGGCAGGACTGCGAACCGCGTGATCCGCATGCCGAGCGGGCCGGCGGTCGTGATCACCCCGTGGAACGCGCCGTTCATGCTCTCGACCTGGAAGACGGCGCCCGCGCTCGCCGCGGGCTGCACCGTCGTCCTCAAGCCGGCGGAGTGGTCACCGCTCTCCTGCTCGCTGCTCGCCGACCTCGTCGACGAGGCAGGCTTCCCGCCGGGCGTCTTCAACGTCGTCCAGGGGATCGGCGAGGAGGTCGGCGCGGCGCTCGCCGCGCACCCCGACGTCCGTCGGATCTCGTTCACCGGCTCCCCGGAGACGGCCCGCCACATCGGGATCGCGGCGGCGCGCACGATCGTCCCGTTCACCGGCGAGCTCGGCGGGAAGGGCCCGCTGCTCGTCTTCGCCGACTGCGACCTCGAGGCCGCGGCGCGCACCGCCGCCGGCCAGTACGACGACGCCGGCCAGGTGTGCCTCGCAGGGACGCGCCTCCTCGTCGAGGAGCCGGTCGCGGAGCGCTTCCTCCAGCTGTTCCACCGTCTCGTGGACGCGCACGTGCTGGGCGACCCGCGCGACGACGCGACGACCGTGACGCCGCTGATCCACCCCGACCACCTGGCCCGCGTCGAGGGCTTCGTGGAGCGGGCGCGGGCCGCGGGGGACGAGATCGTGCGCGGCGGTCGACGGTCGGACGCGGGCCCGCTCCTCTACGAGCCGACACTCGTCGTCCCGTGCTCGAACGACGCGGAGATCGTGCAGCGTGAGGTGTTCGGGCCCGTGCTGACGTTCCAGACGTTCACGGACGAGGAGGAGGCGGTCGCGCTCGCCGACTCGACCGCGTACGGGCTCTCCGCGGTCGTCTTCACGGGTTCGGCGGAGCGGGCGCAACGGGTCGGCCGCGCGGTCCGCGCCGGGACGGTCTGGGTGAACGCGTACCTCGTCCGCGACCTCACGGCGCCCTTCGGCGGGATCGGGATCTCCGGCATCGGCCGTGAGGGCGGCGACTACGCGCTCGACTTCTACTCCGACCTCAAGACCCTGCAGATCGCCGACGACACGACGGCGTGACGCGGGCGCTCGGCCACGACGGGCGGTAGCGCGCGTACCCGACCGGCCTTCCGGGGCGCCTATGCTGCGTCGCGTGACGACGCCCCTCGAGGACCGGGCCCTGCTCAGCCTGGATGCGTCGCGTGCGGAGGCCCTCGAGTACGCGACCGCGATCGTGTCCGAGGCGTGGCGGAGCTTCGACGCGTTCCGGCCGGACGAGCCGCAGGTCGACGCGCAGCTGGGTGCGCTGCTCCGCGAAGGCCTCCCCGGTGCGCCGTCGCCGGCCGTGTCGGTACTGGCGGACGCCGCGCGCGTACTCGACTCCAGCCTCGCGCAGACGCGGCCGCGCTTCTTCGCGTTCGTCGGCTCCTCGGGGCTCGAGATCGGGGTCCTCGGCGACCTGCTCGCCTCCTGCTTCGACGTCAACCTCGCGACGTGGGCGGGCGCCGCATCCGAGCTCGAGAGCCAGGCCGTCCGCTGGATCGCGGACTTCGTCGGCTTCCCGGCCGAGGAGGGGGCGTTCACGAGCGGAGGCACGGTGTCGAACATGACGGCCCTGGCCGCAGCACGGGAGCACGCGCTGCCGGGGACGCGGCGGCGCGGGCTGCACGGGGAGGGCCTGACGCTCTACTGCTCGGCCGAGTCGCACTACTCCGTCCTCCGTGCGGCCGAGGTGCTCGGGATCGGCCAGGAGGGCGTCCGGTCGGTGCCGCTCGACGAGGACCGCCGCATGGACGCGGCGGCGCTCGCGTCCATGATCGACGACGACCTCGCCGCGGACGCCGTCCCGGTGGCCGTGGTGGCGACGGCGGGGACGACGTTGACGGGCGCGGTCGACCCGATCGACGCGATCGCCGACGTGTGCGAGCGCCGACGCGTCTGGCTGCACGTCGACGGTGCGTACGGGCTCCCGGCGGCCGCGACCAGCTCGGCGGGAGCGCGCTTCGCCGGGCTCGACCGTGCCGACTCGGTGACGCTCGACGCCCACAAGTGGCTATACCTGCCGAAGGCGTGCGGCGTGCTGCTCGTGCGCCGGCGGGTCGATCTCGAGACGGCCCTCGCGCACGAGGAGGACTACATCCCGCACGAGCGGCCGACGGCGCACATGGTGGACGTGACGCTCGAGTACTCCCGGCCGTTCCGGGCCCTGAAGCTCTGGCTCGCCTTCCGCGTCCACGGCGCCGATGCCTTCCGCGCCGCCATCGAGCGGAACCTCCGGCAGGCGAAGCTGCTCTACGAGGAGGTGAAGCGCCACGCGGACCTCGAGGCGCTCTGCGGCCCCCCGCAGCTCTCGATCGTCCCGTTCCGGCACGTCCCGCCCGGCGTGGACGACCTCGACGCGCACAACGCACGTCTCGTCCGGCACCTGCAGGACGACGGTCGCATCTGGATCGCGCCCGCGCGCGTGGACGGTCGGATCGGGCTCCGCCCGTGCATCGTCAACTACCGGACGACCGACGACGACGTCCGTGCGCTCGTCGAGCTGGCGCGGGAGTTCGGGAACGACGTGCGTTGACCGGCGCGCCGGCGGAGACGCCGGAGCGCCGCGGGTCGCCGACGGATCGCCGGTCGTGGTGCAGCGGCACGCGCCACGATCTCGGCACGAGGACGGCACAGTCGTGTCGCGTGTGCGGCGATACCGTGAGCTCAGGGGGCTGCGAGTCCCCCTCGGGGGGGTGTGGACCAACCTTGGTGGGTGGGCCAACGATGTGAACCGTCGGTGGCAACCGACGGTGTGGAGCACGGGTGTGGGCCAACCGCCTCGAGCAACGATGCGGAGCCGGGGGCGTGAACCCGGGGTGTGGGCAAGAGAGGTTTGGACAGGCCCCGTGAGCGGGTGCGAATGCCGGCCGCGAGGCCGACGTCGCCGTGCGCCGGCCGCCGTGCCTGACACGGGTCTCGGTCGCTGCCGACGGCTGGGCCCGCGGCTCAGGCTGCGGGGAGCGTGAAGGAGACGCGCGCGCCGCCCCCGGGGCGGTTCTCGGCCCAGATGCGCCCCCCGTGCGCCTCGACGAGCCCCCGCGCGATCGCGAGCCCGAGCCCGGTGCCACGGGCCGACCGTGCGGGATCGCCGCGCCAGAAGCGGTCGAACATCCGCTGCTCGGCCTCGGGGCCGAGCCCCTCGCCCGTGTCCTCGACGGTCACCTGCACCTCGCCCGTCCTCGGCTCGACCTGGACGGCGACGGTGCCGTCGGACGGGGTGTGCCGAAGGGCGTTCGTGAGCAGATTGAGGAGGACGCGCTCCACCTTGTCGGGCGCGCATCGCGCGTGCACGTCGGCGTCGACGTCGGCGGCGAGCGCGATGCCACGGCGCCTGGCGTCGGCCTCGACGCCGCGGAGGCACGCCTGCACGAGCCCTGTCACCGAGGCATCGCGGAGCTCCAGGGTGAGGGCGCCCGCGTCGATGCGGGCGAGCTCGAAGAGGTCGTCGACGAGGAGCGCGAGGATGCGCACCTGCTCGCGCAGGACGGGGAGCGACTCGTGCGGATCGACGAGCCCGTCCTCGAGCGCCTCGAGCATCGCCTGCACGTTGGCGAGCGGTGTCCGCAGGTCGTGGCTCGCCCAGGCGACGAGCTCTCGCCGGGCGTCGAAGAGCCGTTCGAGGCTTTCGGCCATCTCGTTGAACGACCGCGCGAGGTCGGCGACCTCCGCAGGCCCCGTCTCGGGTGCGCGGACGGAGAGGTCGCCCTCCGCCAGGGCGGACGATGCGTCCCGCACCCGGTCGATCCGGCCGGAGATCGACCCGCCGACGACCAGCCCGGCCACGACTGCGACGGCTGCCGAGGCGGCGGAGACGGCGAGGATCTTGACGTCGTCCCCCATGTGGAACATCACCCAGCCGGAGAGGAGGACCGCGGACAGCGGGAGGCAGACGGCGAGCACCGCGAGCCCCGCGAGCTGCAGGCGGACCGTGGGCAGCAGCCGGAGACCGAGCGCTGCGCCGACGCCGACGCCGAGCGTCGCCGCACCGACGACGAAGGCCTGGAGGATCACGGCACGAGCCGGTAGCCGACGCCCCACACGGTCTGCAGGTGCGTCGGACGGGACGGGTCGTCTTCGATCTTCTCGCGGAGCCGTCGCACGTGCACGGTGACGGTGCCGGTGTCGAGCGCGGCCTCGTACCCCCAGACACGGCTCATCAGCTGGTCGCGCCCGAACACCCGGCGCGGGTGGGACGCGAGGAACCACAGGAGGTCGAACTCCTTCGCGGTGAGACGGAGCTCCGCGCCGTTCTTGCGGACCTCGCGCGTCGTCGAGTCGAGCTCGACGTCGCCGAAGGCGATCCGTGCGCGCCGCTCGGCGGTCGGCGCCGACCGCCGGAGGACCGTGCGCACCCGGGCCGCGAGCTCGCGCGGCGAGAACGGCTTCGTCACGTAGTCGTCGGCCCCGAGCTCGAGCCCGACGATCCGGTCGGCCTCCTCGCCCCGCGCGGTGAGCATGATCACCGGCAGCTCCGACCGGGTGCGGATCCAGCGGCAGAGCTCGAGCCCGTCCGTCCCCGGCAGCATCACGTCCAGCACCACGAGGTCCGGCGAGCCCTGCTCGAGGAGCGCCCGGGCGCGCTCGCCGTCGTCCGCCTCGAGGGTCGTGTGCCCCTCGCGCTCGAGGTAGCGCACGACGACCTCGCGGACGATCGGCTCGTCGTCGACGACGAGAACGGTGGCCATCTCCTGATCGTGCCACGGCGTTCCTTACGCGCGCGTGAATTCGACGGCGGCCCCGGGCGCTGTCGTGCATCCTCGCAGGAGCGGAGACGGACGCCCCCTGCCCTCGGAGTGTCCCCCCGGCGCGGTCGGGGCGCCCGGCGCGGAGCCGTCGTGACCGCCTAGGCGGGGAGCCGTCGTGACCGCCTAGGCGGGGAGCCGCACGACCCCGGCCTCGACGACGACGAGGCCGTCGCGCTCCAGCGAGCGAACCGCCTCGCCGTCGCAGTCGCCGAGCGGGCGCGGCCTGGCCGCGACGTGCCGGAGCACCGACGCCCGCCGCTGGCGGAACGACCCCTCGAAGGGCGACTGCTTCCGCCGCGGCTCGTCACGGGTGCCGCGGGACGGGCAGACGTCCTCGAGCGGGCAGCAGCCGCACCGCGGCACCCGGGCGACGCAGACGGTCGCGCCGAGGTCCATCAGCGCCTGGGCCGCGGCTCCCGTGAAGACGTGGCCGGTACGCCGCTGCACCCGCTCGACGTTGACGTCGACCGGGAGCACGTCCTCGCCGAACGCGAAGTTCCGGATCGCGGCGGCGGTGTACGGGCCGACGCCCGGGAGCCGGGTCAGGTCGTCCGGCCAGCCCTCCTCCGCGACCACGATCGCCGCGCGATGGAGCGAGAGCGCACGCCGGTTGTAGCCGAGGCCCTGCCATTCGCGGATCACGTCCGCGGCGCTCGCCGCTGCGAGCGCCGCCGGCGTCGGCCACCGAGCGAGCCACGCGAGATAGCGAGGCACGACGCGCTCGACCTGCGTCTGCTGCAGCATCACCTCGCTGACGAGGATCGCGTACGGGTCGCGTGTCCTCCGCCACGGCAGGTCGCGTCCGGACGCCCCGTACCACGCGAGCAGCAGCTCCTCCACGACGGCCAGCCTAGCCCCGGCGACCCGTCCCGACGCGCGCCCTCCGCCGTCGTGCGACTGCGCGCCGCGCTCGCCGCGCCGGGTCTCAGGGCACCCAGCGCTCTGCGAGCGGGGTCACCAGGAGCTCGTGCGTCGCGCTCCGGGCGCCCTGGTCGGCGAGGAACCGCACCGCCTCCGCGAGCGCGCGGGGATCGGCGAGCGCGTCCGTCGGGGCCCCGGGTTGCGCCCCGGCGAGCGGCTCGATGCCTGCGTCCACGATCAGCAGCGCGACGTGGATGCCGTGCTCCCGCAGCTCGAGCGCCGCCGCGTTCGTCAGGGCGCGGACGCCGAACGACCCGGCGGCCCAGAGCCCGCGCCCGGGCATCGCCCGCCGTGCGGAGCCGCCGGTCACCTGGATCACCGTCGCGGGCCCGCCCTGCTCCAGCAGGAAGGCGGCGCTCGCCGAGAGGAACGCGAACGCCGATCGCGCCGGGGCGGCGGCCCAGGAGTCGAACGCCTCCGGCGCCGCCTCGGCGATGCGGCCGCCGCCGAAGGGCCCCGTGCGGTCTCCGCCGTAGGCCGAGGCGGCGTTGACGACGAGGTCGACCCGTCCGAACGCCGTCGCGGCCTCGTCGAGGGCGCGACGGACGCTCGCGCCGTCGGTGACGTCTCCCTCCATCGCGCGCGCTCCGGCGGCGACGACGCCCTCGAGCGTCGCGTGCGAGCGGGCGACCCCGACGACGCCCCATCCGTCGGTGCGCAGCAGCTCGATCACGGCACGGCCGAGATTGCGTGCGCCGAAGACGACGGCGCCCCGACGGGCCTCCGAGCCGCTGCCTTCCGCTGCCATCCCTACAGCCTACGCCGCGCGCCCCACGTCGGACGAGGGCGGGGTGCGGGGACGCGGAGGCATGCCGATGTGGCACGTCCACGGGCGCGTCGCCGCGCGTCGGCGGAGGCTGGCGTACAGTCAGGCCCATGCCCGTGCGCGTCCGCTTCGCACCGAGCCCGACGGGCTCGCTCCACCTCGGCAACGCCCTCACGGCCGTCGCCAACCGGGCGTTCGCCGACGCGCGGGGCGGCGTGCTCGTGCTCCGCATCGACGACACCGACCCCCGCCGCGTCGTCGAGGGCGGGGAGGAGGCGATCCTCGCCGACCTCCGCTGGCTCGGGATCGCCTGGGAGGAAGGCCCCGTGCGGCAGAGCGAGCGGTCGACCGTCTACGAGGAGGCGCTCGCCCGCGCACTC
>NZ_DBNHWK010000071.1:0-38602 GCF_057140465.1 Gaiella sp. | reverse complement strand
GGCGACACGGCGTCGGCGAGGTCCGGAGCGTCGAGGACGTCGTCCCCTCGTGGCGGTGTCCGCACCGCGGGCGCGGTCGCCTGGATCCCGACGGCGACGAGGACGACGGCGCCTCCGAGGAGTGTCGCCAGCGCCGGCCGCTCCCCGTAGGCGAGCCAGACCCAGATCGGGCTGAGGACGACCTCGAGGAGGGCGATCAGCGCGACCTCCGCGGGTGGGAGCAGGCGGGCGCCGACGGTGAAGAGCGCGAGCGCGAGGCCCATCTGGCCGATCCCGAGAGCGACGAGGATCGCCCAGTCGTCACCCCCTGCGGCCTGCGGCGTCACGAAGGGCGCGAGCGCGACGACGACGAGGGCCTGGGACAGGCACGTCGCGGGAAGCATCGACACCTCCCGTCGATGACGCGCGATGACGACATTGCCTGCGAACGCCGTGGTCATCAGGAGCGGAAGGAGCGTCGCCTCGGGCCCGGTGCCCACGGAGGCGCCTGCCATCACCCCCACGCCGACGATCGCGACCGCAACCGCCGCCCACGTCCTCCGCGTGACGACGTCGCCGAGGAGCAGCCAGCCGAGGAGGCCGGCGAGCATCGGGGCGGCGGCCTGCATGAAAACGACGTTCGCGACCGTCGTGTGGTTGAGGGCGAGGATGAACGTGCCGGAGGCGATCGCCATCAGGACGGCGAACAGGACGTCCCAGCGTCCCATGGAGCGGAACGCGGCAACGGCCCGGCCGCGGTGCGACACCACGACGATGACGAGCAGCGTGAGGAACGCGAACAGGGCGCGTCCGGCGACCTGGGTCGGGGCGTCCACGCCGAGCGAGCGCTGCCCGAGGCCCGCCGTCGACCAGGCGACTGCGGCCGTCGCGACCGCGACGCGTCCGCGTCGTGCCTCAGCGGCGAGGAGACGACGTCCCGGCATCGATGCGATCAGCGGCCTGCTCTCACGGCTCGATCGGGAACGTGCTCAGCCGCGCGGCGCGTACGCCCGGCCCGGCGTGCCTCCGAGCACGAGCACCGTCACGCCGTCGCCGCCCGGCACGAGCTTGCGCTTCTGCCCCGCCCCGACCCGAGCCATCGTGCCCGGTACGAGCTCCCAGGACTCGCCGCCGGCGGTCAGCGTCGCACTGCCCTCGAGTACGACGTACGCCTCCTCCTGCCCGTCCTCGGCGTGGTCGTGATCCGGGTAGCCGTCGTAGTGGGCCGGGAAGCGCTCGAGGTTCATCCCCCACGCTGTGACGCCGAGGCTCTTGCCTGCGAAGCAGAAGCGCCCCTTTCCCTCGTAGCTGTCGAGTTCGTCGAAGGTCTTGACGGTGACGTCGGCCATGGGTCCTCCTCAGTCGGCATGACGGGATGCGCACGGCGGAGACAGCGCGAACGGCGGCATCGGCTGTCGTCGCCGGGCCACCTAGACGCGCCCGCCGAACGAGCGCAGGGCATCGAGGAAGTCCTCCTGCTCCTCGTACGGGATCATGTGGGCCGAGTTCGCGAACACGACCTCGTCCGCGGTCGGGATCGCCTCGGCGAGCTCGTGGGCCGACCAGGCCGGCGTCGTGCGGTCGTGGGCGCCGCTGACGACGAGGACGGGCCGGTCGAACGAACGGAGCTCGGCTCGGCGGTCGACCATGCCGTACTCCCCGCCGCTCGCGAAGTGGCGGAGGACGTCGGGACGGTAGACGACGCGGTCGCGCCGGACGAACTCGGCGACGAGGGGCCCCTCGGGGTCGGCGAAGTGGAACGGCATCTGATCCGCCAGCAACTGCCTGCACTGCTCCGGTGTCTGCACGGTCGGCTCGAGCTCCCAGGAGGCGGTCACCTGCGCTCGGAGGTGCTCGGGCTCGAACGAGGCGAGCCGCTCGTGCACGGCGAGCAGCGCCTCGCGCGTCGCGACCGTCCCGACGAGCACGTAGCCGGCTGCCGACCCGTGCCGTGCCATGTGGCTCTGCGCGACGATCGAGCCGAAGCTCCACCCCATGAGCACGGGTTCGTGCAGCGCGAGCGCCCCGAAGAGCGCCTCGACGTCGTCCGCCATCCGATCGACCGTCCACGTCGAGGGATCGCCCGCATCGGAGCGCCCGTTCGCCCGGAGGTCGGGTGCGAGGATACGCCACCCCTCGGCTGCGAGCGGCTCGAGCACGGGGAACCACTCCGAGCCGTCGAGCCCGGGGCCACCGTGCAGCGCGACCAGCGGCCGTCCCTGTCCCAGTTCGTGGACGTGGAGCTCGATGTCGCCGACCGGAACGCGCACGGCCGGACTCTACGCCCTCGGACGCCGGGCCGCCTGCAGGGCCCGCTCAGAACCCCGCGCCGCGGGCGCCGGTCGCGATCACGAGGAGGATCAGCGCCGCAACTACGAGGCGGTAGACGACGAACACGTCGTACGTATGGCGGCGGACGTATCCGAGCAGCCACTCGATCGCGAGCAGACCGCTCCCGAGCGACGCCAGCACCCCGACGAGGAACGGCCCCTGCCATCCCGAGGGGAGGTCGCCGAGCAGGACGTCCGTCACCCCCTTGTACAGCACGGCCCCGAGCACCACGGGGACGAGCAGGAGGAACGAGAAGCGCGCGGCCGAGTCGCGGTCGAGCCCGAGGTAGCGACCGGCGGTGATCGTGACTCCGGAGCGCGAGACACCGGGCATGAGCGCGAGCGACTGGGCGAGCCCGATGCCGAGGCCCTGGACGAGCGTCAGGTCCGCCGGGCGCCGGGACTGTGGGCGCCTGTCGGCGAGCCAGAGCACGATCGCGAAGACGGCGAGCAGGATCGCTATCTGCCACGGCTCACCGAGGTGCTCCGCGATCACGTCCTCGAAGAGGAAGCCGAGCAGAGCTGCCGGGATCGTGGCGACGACGATCAGCCAGGCGACCTTCTCGTCGCCCGTCTCGATGCGCCGGGTCGCGAGCGTTCGTCGCCAGGCGCGGGCGAGCTCGACGAGGTCGGCGAGGAAGTACGCGCCGACCGCGAGCATCGTCCCCAGGTGGAGCGCGACGTCGAAGGTCTGGTTGAAGGCGTCGTTCTCCTGCAGGAACGTCCAGTCCCCGAGCCACGGGACGAGGATCAGATGTCCGGACGACGAGATCGGAAGGAGCTCGGTCGCGCCCTGGACGATCCCGAGGACGAATGCCTGCCAGTTGGGGAGCGAACCTGCCGTCTCCCCCGCTCCGGCCACCGTGAGCAGCGCGGCGAGCGCAAGCGATGCGCCGGCGACGGCGAAGACGACGGTGCGGCGCACGGCGCGATGGTAGACGATGCGGTCACCCGCATCGTCGGCGACCGCGGCGGACGTGTGCGGCGGTCTCCGCGCCGTCGTGCGTCCGCGGCCCGGGAGACGAAATGTCCGCAAATTGCTGAAAACCGGTGATCGCAGACCCTTGACCGTGTCTCCCGGAGCCCATAGGTTTCCGAGTGCACCGAGCACGGAGCGCGACTAGGTCGAAGCTCAGCGCGAAGGCTTTACGCGGAAGCGGATGGTCAGCGCGGTGAGTGGACGAAAGCGCCACCGGCTCGGTGAATTCTTTTCCGGAGGCCGGGTCGACGCCCGGCCTCCGTCGTGTCTCCACGCCGATCGCGCGCCGGGATCACGGCAGTCCCGTCGTGACCCCGCCGCGCGTTCGACTACGATCCCGACGTGCACCTCCGTGCCCCGAGCGTCGACCGCGGCGTCCAGAGCTTCCTCTGGGCGCTCGTCTTCTTCCTCGTCCTCTTCTTCGGGATGCTCGCGGTCGGTGTCGGCGGCGGTACCGCCGTGATCCTGTCGATCGTCCTCTCGCTCGCGATCTTCGTGCTCGTACGGACGCGTGGCGGAGGCGACGGCAGCAGCGACTAGCAGCCGCGAGTCGTGCTCAGCGGTGCCCGGAGAGCGTGATGCTCGACAGGAGCCTGCGCGCCAGCTCCGGGCCGACGGCCTCCTCGAGCCGGTCGCGCGGCGACCGGCGCTCGCTTCCCGCCGCCCCCAGGGCGAGGCAATGGCGCAGGAGGAGCTCGGAGGCACCGTCCTTGAACGGGAGGGATGCTGCCCCGGCGTTCATGAGATTTGTGATCGGCGGAGTGTCCGTCACGACAATCCCTCCCGGGAGTGAAGCGCTCCGCGTGCGCGCGACGGAGACGACGACCCCGCTCCGCCCGCGGAGCACAGGAAACCGCTCGGCCGCTGCTGGTCAGTAGCTGATCAGCGAGTGCACGTCGTACCCGTCGAGTCGGTCGCGACCGTGCAGGAAGCCGAGCTCGACGACGAACAGGGCGCCGACGACGACACCGCCGAGGCGCTCGACGAGGTCGATCTTCGCCCGGGCTGTCCCCCCCGTCGCGAGCACGTCGTCGAGCACGATCACGCGGGCGCCTTTCTTCAGCGCGTCGGCGTGCATCTCGAGGCGATCCGTGCCGTACTCCAGCTGGTACGTCGCCTCGACGGTCTCCCACGGGAGCTTGCCCGGCTTCCGCGCCGGGACGAACCCACACCCGAGCAGGTAGGCGAGCGCCCCGCCGAAGATGAAGCCCCTGGCCTCGGCCCCGAGGACGATGTCGGGCCGACGCGGCCGCGCCCAGTCCGCCAAGAGCTCGATCGACTCCCGGAACCCGTCCGGATCGGCGATCAGCGGCATCAGGTCCTTGAAGACGATCCCCTCCTGTGGGAAGTCGGGGACGTCCCGCACCATCGCGCGGAGATCGGCGGCCGTCACCGGTCAGCCACCTCGCGGAGGTCGCGGAGCAGCAGGAGCTGTGCGAGCTCCTGCGCCACGACTGCCAGCGCCGAGAGGTCGTCGAGCGCCTCCTTCCTCCGCTGGAGGTCACGCGAGCGGAGCCCCGGGGCGACGAGCTGCTCGAGAAGCGCGCTCTGCCGGCCGGCTGCCGTGCGGAACGCACGGAGGTGCCGCGCGTCGAGGCCGTGTCGTGCGATCCGGGCGCATGCCGCCGCGATGTCGGCTTCGTCCTCGCGGTAGAGGCGCTCCCCACTCTCGGTCCGTGACTGCAGGATGTCGAACTCCTCGAGCTGCCGGGCGAAGTCCGGGGTCACGCCCGCGCGTTCACAGAGCTCACCGAGATCGATCTCACGCGCCTCCGACTGGAGGCCGTGCGCGCGCCGACGGGCGCGTTCGGCGCTCGGCGCGTCGAGCTCCTCACGGATCACACGGAGCGGCAGGAACTCGTCCCGCTGCAGGCGGAGGATTGTCGTCAGGCGCTCGATGTCGTCCTCGCTGAACAGCCGGTATCCGCCACGCGTCCGCCGAGGGTGCAGGAGCCCCTGATCCTCCAGGTAGCGGATCTTCGAGATCGAGATGTCGGCGAACTCGTCGCGCAGCGCGTCGCAGACCGCGCCGATCGTGTGCATCTTCCCGGAGCCTGCCGGGGACGGAGTGCTCGTCGCCGTGCTCATCGTCGGAGGAACGTCAACCGGTACTTGCCGATCTGCACCTCGTCGTCGTCCTCGAGGACGGCGGACTCGATCCGTCGCCTGTTGACGAACGTGCCGTTGAGGCTGCCGAGATCACGAATCGTGAAGCGATCGTCCCCCCGCAGGATCTCTGCGTGCCGGCGGGAGACGGTGACGTCGTCGAGGAACACGTCGCATTCCGGCGAACGGCCGATCAGCGTCCGCTCGCCGGTCGGCGCGAAGGTCTCGCCCGCACGCCCTCCCCCCGCCCGCACGACGAGCACGGAGCCCTCCTGCGCGAGCTGCTCGGGAACCGAGCCCTCGGCGGCGGCCACCTCCTCCGGGGAGAGGCTGAGCGTCGTCTCACCACCGGACTGCGGTAGCAGCGCCGCCCCGCATCGCGCGCAGTAGTTGGCGGCCTCCGGGCTCTGGAAGCCGCACTCCGGGCAGTACACGTGGGTCATCGCGGTCCGCCGAGGATCGGGCCGAGGTCCTGCGGGCCGACGTGGTCGTCGCGCGAGCGCTTCTGACGCTCGGCCTTCACGATCTCGATCTGGGCGTGGACGACGCGGCGCTCGAGCGACACGTCGTCCTCCTCTCGCTCGAGCTCGCGGATCATCTCTCGCAGCGCGTCGTCGGAGAGCGAGTCGAGCTCGGGCAGCACCTCGATCTCGTGCTCCGCGGGAAGCGTGCCGGTACCCGAGTACAGCGGCCGCTCGAGGCGGTCGGGCGCCGGGAGGTCGACCACCCCTGCCGCGACCTGCGCCTTGAGCCGCGCTGTCCGCTCGGCGCGGAGGATGTCGATGCGCCCGTGGAGCAGCCGCCGTCGGCGCGAGAGCGCTTCCTCTCGCTCCTCCAGGCCGCGCAGGACGTCGTGCAACTCGTCGTCGGACAGCGGGCCGAGATCGGGGAGTGTCTCCACTGTGTCCTTTCCGTCGGGGCTCCGGTCTGATTGAAGCAGCCGCGTCACCGAGGGGTCAACCTCAGCTTGAGGCTTTCTCCGGGTTCGCGCTCCGCGCGCGTCTCCCTCCCCGCCCGCCCCGGCTCAGCGCACGTGGCGGCGGGCCTTGACCACGTACTGCACGCCGGCCGCGACGGCCAGGCCGACACCGATCCAGAAGAGGACGAGTGGCCAGTCCGTCCCCTTCTCGGTGACGATCACGCATCCGAGCGAGAAGTAGAGGATCCACGTCGCCAGCTTGCCGAGGAAGCTGACCTCGAACGCGTACCCACGGGGGACGACCACCTTGTATCCGAGCACGAGCACGAGGTCACGGGCGAGGACGATCACGGCGGCCGGCCAGGGGATGCGCCCGTCGGCCCAGAGCAGGACGACCGCGACGCCGATCATCAGCCGGTCGGCGAGCGGGTCCGCCACGGTGCCGAACTGCGACTCGACCTGCCAGCGACGGGCGAGCCAGCCGTCGAGCTGGTCGGTGACCGCTGCACCGGCGAACACGATCCCCGCCCACCACGCAGGCCCGTCGCCGGCCTGGACGTAGAGGACGACGAAGAGCGGGATCGCCGCGAAGCGCGCCAGGGTCAGCGCGTTCGGCAGCTGCCGCAACGCGGAGGACTCGGACGCCGCCATGCGGGCGAAGGATACGCCGCCACCGTCCCTGCGGGACGCGGGACGGCCGGGGATGTCGGGCGACGCTACGTGAAGACGATCTCGGCGCCGGCGGCGCGCTCGTAGAACTCGCCGACGGTGATGATGTCGTCGACCTGCGGGACGAACGAGTCCTTGTCGAGCCCGAACATGTCGACGGTCGCCTTGCAGGCGTAGAGCCCGGCCCCCGAGTCGGAGACCAGCTCCACGAACTCCGGCACGGGCGGGATGTCGAGCTTCTCCATCTGGCGCTTCATCATGCGCGTCGCGAGCGCCGACATCCCGGGGATCGCCCCGAGCAGCGTCGGCATGTGCATCCCGGGGTTCCCCACCGTCGCGACCTTGATCTTCGCGTTCCGGCCCTTCCGGATCGCGTCGAGACCGAAGAACGTGAAGAACACGTCGGCCTCGATCCCCTCCATGCGGGCGCCGTTCGCCATGATCAACCCCGGGTAGATGCCCTCGAGGGAGCCCTTGGAGATGACGATGCAGACCTTCTTGAGCGGCTCGGACGTCTCCTCGAACTGTGCCTCGAGCTCCTGGATGACCTCGGTCACCGGTGTCACTCCTCTCGTTAGATGCAGCCGCGGGGCTTCGGGATCCCGCCGATCTTCGCGGCGAGCTTCGCAGGGCCCTTGGGGAACAGCTGGTAGAGCTCCTTGATCGGCACGCCCGACTCCTTGCCGAGCGACCGGATCGACGGAGCACTGCCCGTCGACAGGTACGTGTCGCGCATGTAGCGGACGACGAGCCAGTGGCGATCGGTCAGCTCCGGCACGTCGTTCGCCGACGCGATCTCTCGCGCGATCTCCTCGCTCCACTGCGCGGGGTCGACGAGGAATCCCTCGGCGTCGATCTCGACGGTCGTCCCTGCGATCTCGGTGGTCGTCATCGATGCTCCCTCCGTTTCAGGTCAGTGCGTCCGCTCGCTGCTTGCCCGCCATCGACAGGGTAGGCGAGATGCCCGGGACGTCGTGGCCGGGGAGCAGCACGTGCCAGTACACGCGCTCGAACATGAGCTTGGCGAGGTGATTGAGCCGGGACTCCTTGAGCAGCGGGAGACCGAACGCCCCGGGGAAGTGGCCCGGGAGCGGCTCCGTCTCGTAGTTGAAGTCGATCAGCAGCGCCTTGCCGAACCCGGTCTCGATGAAGCAGTTCGCGTGCCCGTCGTAGTGGCCCGACACGGGCTCCCCGGCGAGGAACCGTTCGATGTTGGCGCAGAGGATCTCTCCCTCGAAATGGGTGACCGAGCCCGCCTTCGACGTCGGCAGGTTCGTCGCATCGCCCAGCGCGAAGACGTTGGGCGACGCCTGCGACTGGAGGGTGGCCGGGTCCGTGGGCACGAAGCCGAGGTCGTCGCCGAGCCCGGGTGAGCGCTGCACCCACTCCTGCCCGCCGTGGAGCGGGACGATCGCGAGCACGTCGAACGGGATCTCGCGCTCGTCGTAGCTGACGAGCCGCCCGTTGACGCCGTCGACCTCGCCCGTGTTGAACTCGGTGACGAGGTTGATGTCCTTCTCGGCGAGAAGCGTGCCGAGGTGGGACGACGCGATCGGCTTGGTGAACGCGCCGTCGAGCGGCGTCACGAAGTCGATCTCGACGTCCTTGCGGATCCCGCGCTCGTGGAAGTACCAGTCGGCGAGGAACGCGAACTCGAGGGGTGCGACCGGGCACTTGATCGGGAGGTCGACGAAGTTGATGACCAGCCGGCCGCGCTCGAAGCGCTCGAAGGCGTCGTTGAGGGCCCGGGCGCCCTCGCGGTCGTAGAAGGTGAACACCGTCTCCATCCATCCGGGCCCCGGTAGGCCCTCGGTCTCCTCGGGCTGCAGCCGTGCGCCGGTCGCGATCACGAGGACGTCGTAGTCGAGACGCCGTCCGTCCATCAGATGCACGGCGTCCTCGTCGGTCTCGACGCGGTCGACCTCACCGAGCACGAACTCGACGCCCTTGCGGAGCTGCGCGCTCCGTGAGCGCACGATCTCGTCGGGGTGGGCGAGCCCGAACGGCACGAAGAGCAGGCCCGGCTGGTAGACGTGCTCGTCGTCGCGATCGACGACGGTGATCAGGACGTCGTCCGGTGCCGTGTGGCGGCGCAGCCGGTTCGCGATCAGCGTGCCACCCGTTCCCCCTCCCAGAACCACGATCCGTTGTGCCATCTGCGCCACCTCCCGGCCTCTGATCCGCGTCTCCCCCACCTTTGCTGGCCGGTCGAACCCTACGCAAGCGTGGATGTCAGGAACGCGGCTGCGGGGAACTACGGGCGGGCGATCCGGGGAAGCGCAGGGCGGGCGTCATCGACCCGCGAGCGACGCCCGCCGTCAAGCGATTGCGACGGCGGTCTCGGGGCCGATCGGCACGTCGTCGAGGTCGACCGCGCGGCCGTCGAGCATGTGCACCAGCCGCTGCGCTCGCGCGGCGACGCCGGGATCGTGGCTCACGAGCACGAGCGTCGTGCCGCTCTCGGCACGGATCGTCTCCAGCAGGTCGAGGACCTGGCCCCCCGCACGCGAGTCGAGGCTCCCGGTCGGCTCGTCGGCGAGCAGGATGCGGGGATCGTTCGCGAGTGCGCGCGCGATCGCCACCCGCTGTCGCTCGCCTCCGGAGAGCTGCGTCGGTCGGTGCGTCTCGCGCCCCTCGAGCCCGACGAGCCCGAGGAGCTCTCGTGCCCTCGCTGCGCGCTCGCGGCCGCGGTAGGCGAGCTCGAACATCGGCACCTGCACGTTCTCGGCCGCGGTCAGCGACGGCAGCAGGTTGTGGAGCTGGAAGACGATGCCGATGTGACGGGCGCGGTAGTGGCTGAGGTCGCGCTCCCGCGCGAGGTCGTGGCCGGCGACCCGGAGCGACCCGCTGTCCGGGCGATCGAGTGCTGCGATCAGGTGCAGGAGCGTCGACTTCCCGCACCCCGACGGGCCGACGATGCCCACGAACTCGCCCTGACCGACGCTCAGGCTCATGCCGTCGAGCGCGACGATGCGTCCGTCCTCGTACGTCTTCGTCAGGTCGTGGGCCTCGATCGCGAGCGGCTCATTCATGGCGGAGCGCCTCCATCGGCGACAACCGCACAGCGCGGATCGCGGGATACAGCGCGCCCACGAGGGCGACGCCGACCGCGATCACTGCGCCGCGCACGAAGAGGTCGGGCGGGTACGCGGGCTCGAGCACGCTGCCGATCGCCGGCACGAGCGTCACGAGCCGCGTCGCCCCGATTCCGAACAGGATCCCGACCCCGGCGGCCACGATGCAGAGCGTCAACGACTCGCCGATCACGAGGCGGACGACGCGGGACCCGCGCCAGCCGACGGCACGAAGGATCCCGATCTCGCGCGTCCGCTCGAAGACGGACATGATCATCGTGTTCATGACGCCGATCGCGCCGATCACGATCGCGAGCAGGGAGATCGCGAGGTTCGCGGCGTCGAGCAGCTCGATGCCCTGATCGACCTGTGAGTACTCGTCGGCGGTGCTGATCGCGGCGAATCGCGTCGACGACGCCGTCACCCGCTCCATGACCTCGTCGACCGGTGTGCCGCCCTCGACGACGACGTAGATGGCGGTCAGGAGGCCGGGCTTGCGCACCGCCGCCTGCACTCCGGCCAGGAGCGCATAGGCGCCGCTCGCCTCGAAGCGGGCGTCGGTCTCGTGCACACCGACGACGGTGAAGGACCGCCCTTCGACCTCGACCACGTCTCCGGGTGCCGCTCCGAGCGATCGCGCCGCATCCTGTCCGAGGAGGATCTCCGAGCTCGAGACCGGGAGGCGGCCACGGGTCACGTCGAGGCCCATCGCCGCGAGCGCGTCGCGCTCGATCCCCCACGTCATGAAGAACGGGTTCGCGCCGACGCGCGAGACGACGAACAGGGCTCCCCAGGCGCGCCCGACTCCCTCCACCCCTTGCACGACGGCCAGGTCGTCCTCCGGGAGCGTGCTGAACGTCATGTCCGCCGCGCCTTTCTGCGCGACCATGAAGTCGGCGCCGCCGATGTGCGCGAGCTCCTGGGCGGATGCCTTGAAGCCGCTCGTGATGGCGCCCAGCGCGACCACCGTCGTGATCCCGATGCCGATCCCGAGGATGGTCAGGAGCGACCGCGTCCGGTGGCGCACGAGATTGCGAAAGACGAGCGTGAAGAAGCTCACACCTCGAGCATCGCCCGGGCAGGAGCCGTCCGCATCGGCGACGACGCGGATTCGGTGCGCCTGGAATCCCGGATCCTCCCGTCCCGGGATCTCCTCACGGCGTAGAGTCGAGGGTGGTGTTCCGGTTCGTCGAGCACACCGGTGAGGTCGAGGTGGAGATCGAGGCCGCCACGCCGGAGGGCGTGCTCGAAGAGTCGGTTCGCGCGTTCGGCGCGCTCGTCGAGCGCGGACGCACGGGCCGACCGGCGACGCGGGAGGTGCGCGTCGACGGCGCCGACCTCGCGAGCCTCCTCCCCGCGCTCGTCGACGAGCTCGTCTTCCTCGTCGACACGGACGGCTTCGTGGCACTCGATGCGTCCGCGAAGGTCGACGGAACCCACGTCGTCGCGACGCTGGAGGGGGTGCTCGACGAGCCTGCGCCGCTCGTCAAGGCGGCGACGCTCCACCGTCTCTCGTTCGAGCCGGCGGACGGTGGCTGGCGCGCGCGGGTGGTGCTCGATGTCTGAGCTCCAGCGGGTCGGAGAGGTCGTCTGGGAGCTCCCGTCGTCGAGCCGTGCCGACATGCGCGTGCCGGCACGCGTGATCGCCGACGAGGAGATCCTCGACGAGATCCGCGGCGACCTCTCGCTCGACCAGCTGGCCAACGTCGCCACACTCCCCGGGATCGTCGACGCCGCGATCGCGATGCCCGACATCCACCAGGGGTACGGCTTCCCGGTCGGTGGGATCGCCGCGACGCTCGTCGCCGACGGGGTCGTGTCGCCCGGGGGCGTCGGGTACGACATCAACTGCGGCGTCAGGCTACTCGCGCTGCCGCTCTCCGAGACGGAGCTCGGGGCGCGACGCGAGGCGCTCGTCCACGAGATCTCCCGCGCCGTCCCCGCGGGTGCCGGCAAGCACGGAGCACTGGACCTCGGTGAGGCGGAGCTCGACGCCGTCCTCCGCGACGGCCCGAGGGCTCTCCCCGGCACCCCGGCGGACGACGTCGAGCGAACCGAGTCGCACGGACGGCTCGACGGCGCGGATCCACAGGCCGTCAGCGAGCGGGCGCGACGTCGCGGGCACGCGCAGCTCGGGACGATGGGATCGGGGAACCACTTCGTCGAGCTGCAGGTGGTCGACCACATCGCCGACGTCGGCACGGCCGAGGTGTTCGGGCTCGCGGACGGTCAGGTGACGGTACTCGTGCACTCCGGCTCGCGCGGGCTCGGCCACCAGGTGTGCACCGACTACGTGCGGACGATGGACAGCGCCCTCAGGCGCTACGAGATCGTCCTCCCCGACCGGCAGCTGGCCTGCGCACCCGTCACGTCCCCGGAGGGCAGCAGGTACCTCGCCGCGATGTGTGCGGCAGCCAACTTCGCCTGGGCGAACCGGCAGGAGATCGCGAACCGCGTGCGCATGGCGATCGCCACGGTGCTGGGCTCCGAGGTGGCGGACGGGACCCGGCAGGTCTACGACGTCGCGCACAACATCGCGAAGACGGAGCGCCACCACGGCGTCGAGGTGTGCGTGCACCGCAAGGGGGCGACGCGGGCGTTCGCCGCCGGCTCGGTCGACGTCCCCGAGGAGTACCGCGCCGTCGGGCAGCCGGTGTTCGTCCCCGGGAGCATGGGGACCGCGAGCTTCGTGCTCGTCGGGAGGCCCGGCGCGATGGAGCTGACGTTCGGCACCGTCTGCCACGGAGCGGGCAGGCGGCTCTCCCGGACCGCGGCGCGGAAGCGCATCGGCGGGCACGAGCTCCGCCGGCAGCTCGAGGCACGCGGCATCGTCGTCCGCAGCCCGAGCGCCAAGGGCCTCGCCGAGGAGGCGCCGTTCGCGTACAAGGACGTCGACCACGTCGTCGCCGTCGTCGAACGTGCCGGGCTCGCGAGCCGCGTCGCCCGGCTGACGCCGCTCGGCGTCGTCAAGGGGTAGGCGACCGCGGCACTCCAGCTACGCTGCCGACGTGGACGTCACGGAACAGACCTTCGACGACGACGTCGTCTCACGGTCCTCGAGCACGCCCGTGGTGGTGGACTTCTGGGCCGCCTGGTGCGGGCCGTGCCGGACGCTGACGCCGATCCTCGAGCAGGAGATCGACGCCCACGGGGGAGCAGTGGTGCTCGCCAAGGTCGACGTCGACGCGAACCCCGGGCTCGCGGCGCGCTTCGGCGTCTCCGGCATCCCTGCCGTGAAGGCGTTCCGGGACGGGCGGGTCGTCGCCGAGTTCGTCGGAGCGCGATCACCGGCGTCGGTCCGGTCCTGGCTCGAGGAGGTGCTCGCACCTCCGCGCGCCGACACCCTGGTCGAGGAGCTCCGCGAGTCCGGTGAGCTCCCCGACGTCGTCGTCGCCCTCGACGAGGGCGACGTCGAGCGCGCGCTGGAGCTCATTCTCGAGGCCGTCCCCATCGCCGATCAGGCCGGACGGGAACGGTTGCGCGAGGTCGCCGTCGCGCTCTTCGACCGTCTCGGGCACGACGATCCGACCGTCGCCGGCTACCGTCGCCGGCTCGCGAGCGCGCTCTACTAGCGTCGCGCCTATCGCTCCGCGGATGCGGGACGAGATGCGCTAGCGCGCGTGCAGCTGTCGCACCCAGTACGCCGTACGCGACAGGTAGGCCTTCTCGGCCTCCGCTCCCCGCAGGCCGTACGCGCCGTCGTACGACCCGTACGGCGGGCCCACTGCACGCGCCGCCTCGATCTGCGTGCCCTCGTGCCACTCGTTGTAGCTCGTGATCGTGACGATCTCGGCCCGCGCGCGGAGTGCGCGCTTCCACATCGAGTCGTAGCGTGTGCCGCGCTTCCGCAGGCGGACCCGCGGGTCGCCCGTCGCGGCTCGCGCGTCGAAGCCCGGGCCGACCGATGGAGCACAGAAGAGGGCGAGTCGCCGCGCCGAGGCGCAGACCCGTGCGAACGACGTCCCGTCGTAGACGTACACGTCGTAGGTGTAGAGGCCGTCGAAGCCGCCGGCCTTCGCTCTCCCGGGGAGCGACGTGTTCGCGAAGACGCGCACGCCGTCGAGGGGCGCGAGCGCCGCTGCCCAGTCCGCGTCAGCGTCGACGAGCGAGTCGTAGACGTAGAAGTCGTCGACCCCGCGCGCATGGAGGTCGACGATGGCGGCCGCGACGGATTCCGGCGTCCGGCCGCGCCACGGCTCGACGTGGATGCCGACGCGCAGCTCTGCCGCCGAGGCCTCCCTGAGGACGAGCGCAAGCCGGGCGTCCTCCCGCGACCCCGGTCCCCACCAGGAGACGATCACCGTGTCCACCTGCATCTCCTCGATCTCCCGCATGTGCGCCCGGACGACGTTCGTGGCGCTGGACGAGTACGGGCCACGCGCTGGGTAGAAACGGGCCGCGAGGCTGGCCGACGGCTGGTGGCCGTTCTGGTTCCAGTGCTCCCAGCCGCCGTCCTGCTCGGGGTTGCCCCACCACGGGTAGTAGAAGATCGCAGCCTCCCCACCCGTGAGATCGACCTCGGGAACGGCTGCGAGCCCGGCGCCTGCCAGCCCGAGACACGCGACTGCGAGCACTAGCCACCGCATCGTTCGCGGAACCCTACCGCGGCTAGGGGCACCTTCCTCCCCGAGGACGAGCAGCCGTGACGGTCTCCGGCTGCGTCGCCGAGTCCGGCGCGAGTGATCCGGGGTCGCGTGGCCGCCGTATATGTTGGACATATCTTCGACAAACGGAGGGTAGGAGATGTCACTTCGACTCAAGCTGCTGATCACCGCGCTCGTCGCGCTCGCGTTCACCGCGTTCGCGCCGGGCGCCTTCGCGGCTGCAAAGGTCCGGGTGCTGCACAGCGCGCCGGACGTCCCGGCCGTCGACGTCTACGTCAACGGCAACAAAGCGGTCGACGCGCTCGCACCGCTCGTCGCAACCGACTACCTCGAGCTCCCGGCGGGCTCCTACGACGTCGCGGTGCGCGTCGCCGGCAGCCCGGCCACGTCGGCCCCCGCGCTCAGCACGTCGATCACCGTCGAGGACGGCAAGGCCTACACGGGCTACGCGACAGGGTTCCTGGGCGACGGGTCGGTCAAGCTCGGCGTTCTCGAGGACATCGCCCGTGCGCCCTTCGGCGCGAGCGCGATCCGCGTCTGGCACAACTCGCCGGACGCGCCGAACGTCGACATCGTCGTCAACGGACAGACGGCCCTCACGAACGTCCCGTACGGCACGGCCTCCGACTACCTGCGTCTCCCTGCAGGCTCGTACGACGTGAAGGTCAACGTCACCGGCACGACGACGACCGTGTTCGAGGCGTCACTGCCGCTCGAGGCCGGTCAGGCCTACACCGCAGTGGCGATGGGCTCGGTCACCGGCAAGGGCGCCGCCTTCAAGGTCTCGCTCCTCGAGGACGCGACCTCCGGTGCGCTCGTGCGCGTGCTCCACGCGTCGCCGAACGTCCCTGCGGTGAGCGTGTTCGTCAACGGCCAGCGCGCAATCGCGCGGCTCGGCGCCCTGAAGGCCTCGGGGTACCTGCCGCTCGCGCCCGGCACCTACAACATCGCCGTCGGTCTCGCGGGCCAGCCGCTCTCGAAGGCCGTGCTGCGGACGAAGCTCACCGTCAACGACAAGACGCGGTACACGGCGCTCGCACGCGGCCTGCTCAAGGGCAAGGGAGCGCGCAAGCTCCAGCTCGCCGTGCAGCGTGACATCACCGCCGCACCGCAGGGCAAGTCGGCCGTCCGCATCTGGCACCTCTCGCCCGATGCTCCTCGTGTCGACGTGTTCGTGAACGGGAAGAAGACGCTCTCGCGCGTGCCGTACAAGGCCGCGTCGAGCTACCTGACGCTCGATCCGGGCACGTACCGCATCCAGATCCGGGTCGCCGGCACGAAGACGGTCGTCTTCAACGGGCGCATCACGACCAGGGCGAACACCGCGGTGAGCGCAGTCGCGCTCGGCTCGGTGGCGAAGAACGGCCTGAAGTTCAGGGTCTCCGTCCTCCGGGATGCCTGAGACGCTGACACGACCGTCGCTTCAGGAGGCGGCCCCCCCGGGGGCCGCCTCCGAGCGCTTCTGGGACAATGAGCGCGTGATCACGCCGGATGAGCTTCCGGGACGTGAGGACGCTCCGATCGTCGCCCGCGTCGCCGACGGCGATGCCGAGGCACTCCGTCTCCTCTACGAGCGCTACGGCACCCTCGTGTACTCCTTCGCCTTCAAGATCACCAACGACGCCGGGCTCGCGGAAGAGGCGACCCAGGACGTCTTCGTCGCTCTGTGGCGGCGGGCGGGATCGTACGACCCGAGCCGCGCGAAGCTCTCGACATGGCTCCTCACGGTGACGAGGAACCGGGCGATCGAGCTCGTACGGCAGCGGCAGCGCCGTCCCGAGGCCCACGCCGACATCGAGCTGGAGGGGCAGGCGCCCGATCCCGCGGCGCTCGTCGTCGACGCCGACGTCGCACAGCGCCTGGCAGAGGCGATGGCGGAGCTGCCCGACGAGCAGCTCGAGGTGCTGCGTCTCGCCTACTTCGCGGGCCTGTCGCAGTCGGAGATCGCCTCGGTGATCGGAATTCCGCTCGGAACCGTAAAAGGAAGGATGAGGCTCGCGCTCGATCGGCTGCGCAGCATCGTCGATACGTACGACCTCTCCCCGGAGCTCCGATGACCGACTACGACGTCGACCGGCCCGAAGATCGCGACATGCTCGTCGCCCTGCAGCGCCTGCTCCCCCCGGTGTCGCCCCCCGCAGATCTCTTCGACCGCGTGCTCGACGACGTCCGCGGGGAGGCCACCGTCGTTCCGCTCCGACCTCGCACCCACCGTCTGCGCGGCTGGACGGCAGGTGCGGTAGCAGCCGCCGTGGCTGCGGCCGCCGCGATCGCGATCGGTGTCTCGCTGAGCGGTGACGGCCTCGGCACCCCCGACGCGACGGCGGCGATCGTCGGCAAGAGCGTCCCCGACGTGCGCGGTGAGGCGCGCCTCTACGACGCCGGTGCCGACGGCGGTCACGTCCTCGTCACGCTGCAGAACGTGCCTCCTGCTCCCTCCGGGCACCACTACGAGGTGTGGGTCCTCCGCGAGGGTACGACCGAGATGGAGTCCGTCGCGGTGTTCACCCCCGTATCGGACACCGTCGAGCTCGACGTGACGCTGCCCGGGCCGGGTCAGTACGTCGCCGTCGACATCTCGGTCGAGGAGGACGGCGGCCCACCCGAGCACTCTCCCACGAGCCTCGCGACGGGCACCTTCTCGTAGGCGGCGCGATCCGGCGCGGGCCCGTCAGCCTGCGGGATCGAGGTCGCTCAGGCGCTCGCGCTCCTCGAGCGCGGCGCGCTCTCTGACGATCCGCTCCCGGGCGCGCTCGAGCACGTCGTCGAAAAGGTCGCCGAGATGGTCGGCGGGCGCGCGACCGTCGCCCGCCCACGCGCGTGGCAGGAGCCGTCGTGCCTCGTCGCGGTGCGCGCGGCACGACTCCCAGTGGGACTGGAGTCGGCGGTCGACGTTGTCGAGCACGCTCACGGTATCGGCTGCCGATCGCCCGGCCTGAACCCGTCCGTGTCGGCCGTGGCGAATCGATGCGAGCGCGTGACCGTGAAGGGAGTGCAGCGTCGGGGGCGAAGAACGAGCCTCGGCCGGGTCGGTGCCGGCGTCCCCAACCCCTCCCCCGTCTTGGGGGCGCATGTTCTCGGTGCCGGCCCGGCCTTCTCCGTCCGGGGTGCGAGTCGGGGCGGATGGCGAATCAGTGTTCTCACCGATGACGGGCCGACGCGGCGTCACGATGCTGGTGACAGGCCGATGGACGGTGTCTCGAGAGACATCCAGGGCACGGCCGCGACTCGTCCGTGGCTGCGCTTCTACGGCGACATCCCGGAGGCGCTCGACTTCCCGCCGGTGACCGTCGACGAGGCCGTGATGCGGGCGGCACGGCGTTTCCCCGACCGTCCTGCCTACGACTTCCTCGGCACGACGGCGACGTACCGGGAGTTGGGTGCCGCGATCGAGCGCTGCGCGGGCGCGCTCTCGTCGCTCGGGCTGCGCAGCGGCGACCGCCTGACGATCTCGATGCCGACGAGCCCGCAGGGGGTGATCGCGTTCTACGGCGCCATGCGCCTGGGCGCCGTCCCGTCGATGATCCATCCGCTCTCGACCGCGTCGGAGATCGCCTCGTACCTCACCCTGTCCGACTCGAGGATCGCCCTCACGCTCGACGCCTTCTATCGGCCCTTCGCGGAGGTGCGCGATCGCACGCCGCTCGAGACGCTCGTGCTCTGCCGCATCATCGACGGCCTCCCGTGGTACAAGCGGCTCGCGTTCCGGCTGACGAAGGGGCGCAAGATCCCACCCGTCCCGGACGATGCAGCGGTTCACTGGTGGTCGGAGCTGATGGCTCGTGACCACGCTCCTCCCACGCCGTCGCAGGCAGTGCCGGACGACATGGCGACGATCCTCTACTCCGGCGGGACGACCGGGACGCCGAAGGGCATCATGCTCTCGCACGAGAACGTCGTCAGCGAGGGCACGATGGTCACCTCGTGGGTCGGGCTGACGGAGGCCGACGTCGTCCTCGCCGCCCTCCCCATCTTCCACGGCTTCGGCCTCGCGTCGCTCGTGAACGCCCCGCTGATGACGGGCTCGAGAGTGGTGATGGTCCCGATCTTCGACCCGGCGATGATCGCGAAGGTGATCCGGAAGACGCGACCCACGCTCGTCGCCGGCGTGCCGACCCTGTACGACAGCCTCGCCCGCAGCCCGGAGCTCCGCAAGGCCGATCTCTCGTCGCTTCGCGCCGCGTTCTCCGGCGCGGACGCGCTGCCGCGGGCCGTGAAGGATCGGTTCGAAGCGCTCGTCTCGGAGCGCGGCGGATCGGTGACGCTCGTGGAGGGATACGGCCTCACGGAGTCCGTGACGGCCGTGATGTGCATGCCGCTGCACGCGTACCGCGAGGGCTCGATCGGCGTGCCGCTCCCGGGGATGCTCGCCGGCATCTTCCGCCCGGGCGCCGACGAGGAGGTCCCCGCGGGAGACGAGGGCGAGATCTGCCTGTCGGGGCCCGCCGTGATGATGGGCTACCTCGACAAGCCGGATGCGACGGCCGACACGCTGCGCATCCACGCGGACGGTCGGACGTGGCTCCACACCGGGGACATCGGGCACGCCGACGAGGACGGCTTCTTCTACTTCCGGAGCCGGCTCAAGCGGATGATCAAGTCCTCGGGGTTCAACGTCTACCCGACCGAGGTGGAGGCCGTGCTGCGAGAGCACCCCGCCGTGGACGACGCCTGCGTGATCGGCATTCGCGACGAGTCCCAGGGCGAGCGCGTGAAGGCGTTCGTCGTGCCCGTCGGAGGGGTGGAGCCGAGCGACGAGCTCGCCGACGAGCTCATCGGGCACTGTCGGGACGCGCTCATCAAGTGGTCGTGCCCGCGCGAGGTGGAGTTCCGCGCCGAGCTCCCGCTGACGAAGGTCGGGAAGGTCGACTACGTCGCCTTGGAGCGGGAGGCGAACGCGGCCGCAGCCGGCTGACCGAGTCCCGCCTCGAGCTCCCGGATCGCGTCCCAGAGCCGTTCCGTCGCGATCCCTGCCGCGTCGGCGTCCCTGGCGTCCAGGTCGTCCAGCGGGATCGGTTCGCCGAACGCGATCTCCCACCGACCGAGGTGACGAACCTGGTCGGTGCCCCGGAGCGCCGCCGGGACGAGGGGCACGCCCGCCGCGAGCGCGGTGCGGGCAGCGCCCGTGTGCGGCTGGTGCACGCGGCCCGATCGACGACGTGCGCCCTCGGGCATGATCACGACCGCATGGCCTGCGCGCGCGAGGCGCGCCGCGACGTCGACGCTGCTCCCCGCGCCACCGCGCGACGGGAAAGCGCCGAGGAACCGCACGAGGGGGCCGAGGAGCCGCCGCCTGAAGAGCTGGGGCTTCGCCATGTGACGAAGCCAGCGGGACGGCAGCGGATAGGCGAGCGCGACCACGTCCCAGCCCGAGAGGTGGTTCGCCGCGAGCACGAGCCCGCCGTCGGGGACGCTCTCGACCCCTCGCACCCGCACCCGGAAGAGGAGCCGGAGGAAGGGTCGCGTGGCCAGCGCCGCGAGGCGGTACGCCGGTTTCGGCCGTGCGGAGACGGACGCGCTCACGGGCCGAGCTCGGGGTAGGTCGCCCCCCCGTCCGGGAACACGACCGCGTGCGCCGTGTCTCCGACGAGCATCCGTGCGCGGACGATCGCCGCCTCGGGAGAGTCCACGAACTCGGCGAACGGCAGCCCGGCGCGCACGTCGTCGGGCACGGTCGGCGCGTAGAGGAGGAGTGTGGCGCGGCGCATCGCCTGCAGGGCGAAGTAGAGGAAGAACCGGTCCTCCTCCCCCATGCCGCCGAGCCTGAGGCGCGGCACGAGCCGCACGAGCAGCGGCGCGAGGGCCGTGAGCGCGCGTCGCCCCAGGCGCCTGCGCCCGCCTGCGAGCCCGACCTCGCCGACCCCCTCCTCCGCGCGGATGAGCGCCACGAGGACGCCGCCCTTCCGCACGGCCCTGATCGCGTTGCCGACCGCCTTCATGCCCTGCCGCAGGTCCTGGTCCATCGGGTGGGAGTCGGTGATCACGACGTCCACCGGCGCGTCGAGGGGCACGGCGAAGATCCGGCGACTCGTCCGCATCCCTTCGCGGTGGGCGTCGACCGAGTGCCCGGAGACGATGCGCACGACGCCGAGCCCGCCGTTGAGAACGGCGTCGACGACGAAGACGGGAGGAGCCAGCATCGCCGCGGCTTCCTCGAGGTCGAGCCGCATCGGACTGTCCTCGGCCGTCCGCCCGACGCCGTCGAAGGTCTCCGGCGTCGTGTGGAGTGCGTGGTTGTGGCCGATCGTCGCGCGGCCGGCGACGCCCGGAACGAGGATCTTCGCGCCACCGCCGAACCCGGCGATCAAGTGCGGCTCGATGCACCCGATCGCGACGACGAGGTCTGCGCCCGCGACGGTCCGGTTCACGAGGACGGGCGTGCCCCGCGAGGTCGTCCCCAGTCGCACGAGCCGTTCGCCGTCGTCGCAGTCGTGGTTCTCCCAGCGCACGCCGTCGAGCGACTCGGGCCCACAGCGCTCGATGAGCTCCGCGTCCACCATCGGCCGATGCAGGCCGAGCGCCGTCACGAGCGTCATGTGCGCCCGGGATGCCCCGGCGCGCTCGAGCTCGGCGATCACTTCCGGCAGGATCGCAGCGACCGGCGTGGGCCGGCTCCCGTCGTCCACGACGAGGGCGACACGCGTCTCGCGGCCTGCCAGCACGGTGAGCGGCGGCATCCCGATCGGTGCGCGCAGGCTGTCACGGACCGCCTCCGCCACGTCGGCGACGGGAGCCGCGTGCGCCGGTGCGAGCGTCGTCACGCTCCACGCCGGCGGGAGCGTGAGCTCGAGCGACTCCTGCCCCCACGGCAGGGCGATCGCACCGTTCGACGGGGTTCGGAGGCCCTCAACGTCCGTCGCTCCCACAGCCGGCACCCGGCATCACCTCGCCTGCTCATGCTCGCGTGCGCCGTCGTCCGCTGCATCAGCGGCCCTGCGGATTGGCGTTACCCGGAACTACGGAGACGGCGAGCGCCCGCTGCCGCGTGTCGGCGTGCCTCTCAGCCCGTCGAGCCGCGCGACGGCGCGGGACGATCCTCGACGATCTCGTAGTGGCTGGAGCGCTCCTCGAACCGCGCGAGGACGCGCCGAGCCGCGTCCGGGACGTACGCACGCTCGTACTCGTCGCCGGCGAACGAGCGAACCGCGTCGAGGCTCGCGAAGCGCATGAGCGTGACGAACTCCGTCTCGGCACCGAGCGGCCGTCTCGCGAGCGTGATCCCGAGGAACCCCGGGACGGCGCGCGCCTCGATGCCCGGGACGATCTCCTCGCGCAGCAGCTGCTCGTACGTGTCCGCCTGCTCCTTGGTCGTCCATCCCCTCCAGATGCGAATGACCACCTGCTCTCCTCTCGTGTCGACCCGCCCGAGCGTTGCACGACGCCTCCCATGGGCGCAACCGGCGCGGGAGCACCCGGACGACCGGGCGGAGCATCGCTGCGGTCGATCGGCCGACGTGATGGAATGGGTGTCGTGTTCCGTCTGGACGGCAAGGTCGCGGTGATCACGGGCGCGGCATCCGGCATCGGTGCGGCGACCGCGCGGCTGTATGCGGAGGCGGGCGCCGCGGTCGTGCTCGGCTGGTACCCCGGGGATCCCCACGACGTGCGACCCGTGCTCGACACCGTGACCGCGCTCGGCGGGAAGGCGATCGCCGTCGAGGTCGACGTCTCCGACGCGTCCGACGTCGCGCGGCTGATGCGGTCGGCGGTCGACGGTCTCGGTGGGCTCGACGTCGTCGTCGCCAATGCCGGGATCGCGCGCCGGGTGCCGAGCGCCGAGCTCTCGGACGACGAGTTCCACCGACTGCTCGACGTCGACCTGGTCGGCGTGTTCCGCTGCTTCCGCGAGGCGATCCCGACGATGCGCGCGCAGGGTCGGGGGCGACTGATCGCGACGAGCTCGATCGCGGGTGCGCACTACGGCTGGCCGGATCACGTCCACTACACCTCCGCGAAGGCGGGCATCGTCGGGCTCGTCCGGACGCTCGCCCTCGACGTCGCGCGCGACGGGATCACGGTCAACGCCGTGGCCCCCGGGGTCGTCGTCACGCCGCAGTCCAGCGATCCGGTCAACTCCCTCGGGCCTGCAGGGCTGGAGACCTTCGCCGACGCCGTCCCCGTGGGCCGCAACGGGCGCCCGGAGGACATCGCGGCGACGTTCCTCTACCTCGCCAGCGACGAGGCGGCGTTCCTCACCGGTCAGACGCTGATCGTCGACGGCGGCGTCTCGCTCCAGCTCGTCTGAGACGGGCGGTCCGGCCGCGCCCCGGCGGCGGGCGGAGTGCGACGATCGGCCGCCGGAGGCACGATGTCGCTGTGCGCAGGGCGATCGTGATCCTCGTCGCGGTGCTCGCCACGAGCGTGGCGGGCGGACTGCTCGACGGGATCGTGTGGCCGGGGACGGCGCTCGCGCTCTTCCGCCCCCAGTTGACGCTCGTGCTGCTCGTCGCGACCGTCGTCGCTCTCGCGCTCGGGCCGCGCTGGGTCGGGATCGCCGGCCTCGGGCTGGCGGTGCTCGGGGTCGCACTCCTCGTCCCGGCGCTCACCGACCCACGTCCTGAGCCGCCCATCGACGACCGGCCGGTCGTCCGCGTGCTGGCGCTCAACCTCTGGGCCCGCAACGACGACGTCGATGCCGTCTCGCGGCTCATCGAGCGCGAGCGTCCGGACGTGATCGCGCTCAGCGAGCTCACGCCCGCCTGGGCGCGTGCCCTCGCACCCGTCCTGCGGGAGCACCGCGTGCGCGCCACGGCGCCGGGGCCGGGAACGAGCGGGATCGGCCTCTACGGACGCGGGCCCCTGCGAGGCGCGGTGGTCGTGCGCGTGCCTCGCGGCGGACGCCACGCCCTCGAGGGTCGGATCGCCCTTCCGGACGGACGTACGGCCTGGCTGCTCGTCACGCATCCGCCGTCGGCGCTGCTACCGGGCGACCAGGGCGCGCACGAGGAGGCGCTGTCGGCGATTGGTGGATGGGCCCGCGCACACGGCTCGAGTGCCGTCGTGTGCGGCGACCTCAACGCCCCGGCCTGGACGCGCTCGCTGCGCCGGGCGCTCGCGGCGGGCGACCTTCGCGCGCTGCTCCCGGGCGGCCTCGTCGCCGGCTCGTGGCCGGCGCTGCCCCCGCCCCTTCGCATCTCCATCGACGGCTGCCTCGTCGGTCGTGGGGTGCGCGCCCGCGCCGAGCTCGGCCCCCGGGTCGGCTCCGACCACCTGCCGGTCCTCGTCGAGCTCGCCTGAGCGCGCAGGCCCCGTGGGCGCCCTCACGGGCCACGGGACGGCGCGGGCTGCGGCGACGCCGCTATGCCCAGCCGAGTTGCTGCAGGCTGATCGCGTCGTTCCAGATCTTCGTCAGGTGGCGGATCCGGTCACCGTCGAAGTCCATGACGTAGACGTAGTCGGCCTCGGCCGCCTTCCCCGTCGGCGGCACCGGCCCGCCCTCGCCCGTGTGCGTCCCACGGAAGACGCCGTAGGCGGCGACGTTCTGCCGAGCCTCGTCGACGGCGAACGAGCGAACCTCGTAGCTGGCGTCGGGCAGCGGCCCGAGGAGCCCCTTCATCCAGTCGGCGTACCCCTCGACGGTCTCGATGCCCTGGAGCGCGTCGGCCTGTGCGGAGAATGTCGCGCCGTCGTGGCAGAAGGCGCGGCAGCCCTCCCAGCCCGCGCCGGAATCACAGGCCTCGAAGAACTGCTCGGCCGTCTCCCTGATCGAACTCATCGCGACTCCTTCCTGAAGGTGCGATTGGCGAGAGGGGCAATCTACCTCAGCGGAACCTCCACGAAGTGGATCGAGATGCAGGAGTCCCGCCTGGGCACGGTGCATGCAGCGTGCTCAGCCTCCTCGTCATGCGTTGTGCCGTACCCGACGATCCGTCCGCGATCGCCTCAGCCTCCACGACGTTCCACGGCTTCAGTGCACATGAGGTCGACCCGGGAGAAGGTCGTCGTGGACTTCACCTCGGCCCCCTGCTCTCCATCAGGTGACGTTCCCGAGCACTGGCCCAGGAGGCAGTCCCTCTCTCGAGAAGCGAGCGCACGACTGGACGCCGGATCGCGGTGGGCGGATGATCACGCAGCATGCGAGCGGATCTCCCGGCCGGTACCGTCACCTTCCTCTTCACGGACGTCGAGGGGTCGACGAAGCTTCTGCACGATCTCGGCGCCGACGCGTACGCCGAGGCGCTCGCCGAGCACCGTCGGGTGGTCCGGGAGGCCTGTGCGTCGCAGGGCGGGGTCGAGGTCGACACACAGGGAGATGCCTTCTTCTTCGCCTTCCCGACGGCGCCAGGCGGGCTGGCAGCAGCGTCGGCCTTCAGCGAGGCCCTCGCCTCCGGCCCGATCGCCGTGCGCGTCGGCGTGCACACAGGGACACCACTCCTCACCGAGGAGGGGTACGTCGGCGTGGACGTCCACCGCGCCGCCCGCATCGCCGCGGCCGGTCACGGCCGGCAGGTGCTCGTCTCCGCCGCTACCGCCCAGCTCGTCGACCTCGAGCTCCGCGATCTCGGCGAGCACCGGCTCAAGGATCTCTCGGCGCCCGAGCGCATCTACCAACTCGGCGAGGGCGACTTCCCTGCCCTGAAGTCGCTGTACCGCACCAACCTGCCCGTCCCGGCGACCCCGTTCCTGGGCCGCGAGCGCGAGCTGCAGGCCGTTGTCGAGCTCCTCTCCGCCGAGGACGTCCGTCTGCTCACCCTGACGGGGCCTGGTGGGACGGGGAAGACGCGGCTCGCCCTGCAGGTCGCCGGCCTCGCCTCTGATGCGTACCCCGACGGCGTCTACTGGATCCCGCTCGCGCCCCTGCGCGACCCAACGCTCGTGCTCGCGACCGCCGGTCAGGCGCTCGGCGCGAAGGCCGGCCTCGCCGAGCACATCGCGGACAAGCGGATGCTCTGCCTCTTCGACAACTTCGAGCACGTCGTCGATGCTGCGCCCGAGCTCGCGCACCTCCTCGGGAAATGTCCCAACGTCGATGTCCTCGTTACGAGCAGGGAGCGTTTGCGCGTCTCCGGCGAGCAGACCTACCCCGTGCCACCGCTCGCCGAGGCGGATGGGGAGGCGCTCTTCCTTGCCCGCGCGCGCGCGGTCGATCCGGTCTTCGCCTCGAGCGAGGCCGTGCGGGAGCTCTGCCTTCGCCTCGACGAGCTCCCGCTCGCGCTCGAGCTCGCCGCTGCGCGAACGGCGATCTTCAGCCCCGAGCAGCTGCTCCAGCGGCTCGCGCAGCGACTCGACCTGCTGAAGGGCGAACGCGACGCCGATCCCCGCCAGCAGACGCTGCGCGCGACCATCGCCTGGTCGCATGACCTCATCCCGGACGACGAGCAGCGTCTCTTTCGCCGCCTCGCCGTCTTCAGCGGCGGCTGCACGTACGAGGCGGCCGAGGAGATCGCAGGCGCCGATCCCGACACCCTGCAGTCACTGCTCGACAGGAGCCTGCTGAGAAAGCGCGACTCCAAGCTGGGCCCTCGCTACTGGATGCTCGAGACGATTCGCGAGTACGCGGGCGAGCGGCTCCAGGCGTCGGGCGAAGCCGAGGAGCTGCAGCAGAAGCACGCGGCGTTCTTCCTCGAGCTCGCCGAGGAGGGAACGGTCGTCGTGATGGACGCCGGCTGGGTCGATCGCGTGGACGTCGAGGTGGACAACGTCCGAGGAGCGCTCGACGTCGCTGCCGCGGCGGGACAGTCGCAGCGCGTCCTTCGCGCGGTGGCGTCTCTCCGGGATTTCTGGTTCACGCGCGGGTACATCGCCGAGGGGCGAACACGTCTCGAGAGCGCGCTGGAGGCAGACCCGGAGCGTACGTCGGCACGCTGTCTCGCTCTCATCGCTGCAAGCGCCGCAGAAGACGTCGACGGAGCTGATGGGCCGACTCGCCGACGGCGCCTCGACGAGGCGGCGTCGATCGCCGCCGCACTCGGGGATCCATATCTGAGCGCGCTTGCGCGGCTGCAGGAAGCGTGGCTGCTCACACGAGACGCGAAGTGGTCGGAGACGCTCGCGATCCTCGACGATGTCATCCCCGTCCTGCGTGACCTCGGAGCATGGGATGTCGCGATCGCCGCCAACCGGACCCGCGCCTGGACATACGGGAAGCTCGGTGACACGGAACGCTTCTGGCGGCTGACCGAGGAGAACCTGGAGCAGTCCCGCGCCCACGGTCACCGCGAGATCGAGGCACGCTCGCTCGGGGCGCTCTCCGACAGGGCTGCGGACGAAGGTCGGCTCGACGAAGCGCGTGAGCTCCTCGTTCAGTCGTTCCGCATCGACCGAGAGCTCGGGAACATCCCCTTCGTGGGGATGGATCTCGTCCGGTTCGCGGACATCCACCTCCGGGACCGAAGACCGGAGGTCGCCGCCCGTCTGGTCTCCCGCGCCCTGGCCGTGTTCGAGGAGATCGGCTTCTCCCCCGAGTCGTGGATGACTGAGCGGGTGAACGACGTGACCGCGGCACTTCGGGGCCAACTCGACGACGCGTCGTTCGACGCCGCCTGGGAGGCAGGCGGACAGATGAGCGTGGAGGAGGCTGTCGCGCTGGCCCTCGGACCCGCCGGGCCCCATATGTAGCCGTCTCTCCGCGGCGCTCGGAGGGGTCGAGGGTTGGAGTCCGAGCGTCGGCCAGATCGAGGCGACGTACGGCCACTTGCTCCCGGACGCGCTCGCCCGCATCAGCGGCACCGGCATGGTGTCGCCAACGCTGAAACCGAACCGCCCCGGCCGCGGATTGCCCTCTGTACGAGGCCGGATGCGTTCTCGCCCTGGAATGCGAAAACCCCGCCTGAGCGGGGCTTTCGTGTGATCGGGGCGCCGAGATTTGAACTCGGGACCTCTAGTCCCCCAGACTAGCGCGCTAACCAGGCTGCGCCACGCCCCGCGAGCCCACATCGTAGCGTCCCCCGCCGCGTCGTTCCGTGTGCCGCGTGCAGGACGCGTAGGCTGTCTCCGTGGCCGACGTCGTGTACACGTCGCGCGTGCGCATCGAGCGGGTGAAGGGCCCGCTCCGTCGCGCCGAGCTCCCGGGGGCCGATGAGCCGGTGTGGTTCGGCGTCCACGACGAGGTGGCGGACCACTACGGCGTCCCACGTGGCAGCGACGCCGAACGGTCGACGACGCTCGACCATATCGTCGCCGCCGCCGCCGGGTGACTCACCGGCACCTTCGGGGGCGCGCTGGAGGCGCGTCACGTCGATGCGGCAGCAGGGAAGCTCACGAGCGAGGCGGCCGGAGAGGTCGAGGCGCACGACGGCGTGCTGGTGATCACGCGCATTCACGTCGTGTACACACTGCGCGTCCCGCGGGACGTCGACCGGGCGGCTGTGCAGCGGGCGTTCGACCGCCACATGCCGTTCTGCCCGGTCTACCGCTCGATCGGGTCGGCGATCGAGACGACGACAGCGCTGGAGCTCGTCGAGATCGACGACTGAGGGCCGCCGAGGGCGTTCGGCCACCGGTCCTCCTGCGCGGAGGCCCTTCGACCCCGCCCGGCCGGTCCCCCTCCGTGCGTCGGGGCCCTACGAGCCCAACCGCTTGTAGAGCCGGTCGACGAGGTCCGGCATCGTCTCGAGCTTCTCGGTGATCACGCGGATCCGGACCTCGCGGAAGTACTCGGGCTTGGCGCCGAGTGCCTTCGCGATCCGCGCGAGCACGTCCGTCGACGGAACCGGGCGGTTGCCGTGGACGATGTGGTTGAGGTAGCCGGCGGAGAGCTCCGTCTTCCCCGCGAGTGCGCGGTAGGTCGTCCCCGTCTCCATCATCAGTCGCTCGATCGTGGGTCCGAGCGCCTCGTCGCTGAACGTTCGTCGTCTCGCCATCAGTCGTCCTCCATCCACGTCAGGAGCATGCTCCGTGCGATCCGTTCGTCGGCATCGGCGGAGCGGCGGCGCACGTCCACGGCGCCGTCCCCCAGTGTCTTCTTTCCGATCGTCACACGAACCGGACATCCCAGCAGGTCCGCGTCCGCGAACTTCTCACCGGGCCGCTCGTCGCGCTCGTCGAGCAGCACCGCGTGCCCTGCACGGTCGAGCTCGTCGGCAGCGGCAGCGGCGACGTCGGCCACCTCCGCCGACCCGGCCGACAACGCCAGGACGTGCACGTCGAACGGGGCGATCGCCGGCGGCCAGAGGATCCCCCGGTCGTCGTGGCGCTGCTCGACCGCGGCCGCGAGCACCCGACCCGGCCCGATCCCGTAGCTGCCCATCACCAGCGGCCGCTCGACGCCGGACTCGTCGAGGAAGGTCGCCTCGAGCGGGTCGGAGTACGTCGTGCCCAGCTTGAAGATGTGCCCCACCTCGATTGCCGTCTGGAAGCGCAGCCTGCCGCCGCAACGCGGACACGTGTCACCGTCCCGGGACTCGCGCAGGTCGGCGAACCGCGGCGCGAAGTCGCGCCCCGCCTCGACGCCGCGGAGGTGCCAGCCGTCACGGTTCGCGCCCGTCACGAACTGGCCCTCGCGGAGCGTCTCGTCCGCCACGATCTCGCCCGCGAACCCGACGGGACCGAGCGAGCCGCCAGACGCGCCGAAGGCGGCACGGATCTCGTCGTCGGTCGCCGGGCGTGACGCTGCTGCCAGCGCTTCGGCGAGCTTGTTCGGCTCGAGGCGATCGTCACCGCGAACGAGCGCGAGCACGACCGTGCCGTCCTCCTTGGTCACCGGCATCGCCTTCGAGGTCGCCGCGGCATCGATCCCGAGCAACTCGGCGAGCGCCTCGATCGTCGTCACACCGGGTGTCGCGACCTCGTCGGGCCGGTCGAGCGGCGGCGGGAACACGGGCGGTCGCGGGACGCCGCGGGCGATCTCGAGGTCGGCCGCGAAGTCACCGGCCTCGCAGGTCACGAGGGTGTTCTCGCCGGAGCCCGACGGCGCGAGGAAGTCGACCGACTCGCTCCCCCCCATCATCCCCGACTCCGCCTCCACCCCGTAGGTCTCGATCCCGCAGCGCTCGAAGATGCGCTCGTACGCGCCGCGATGGGCCTGAAAGGCGCGATCGAGCCCCTCGTCGTCCCGGTCGAACGAGTAGGAGTCCTTCATCACGAACTCCCGGACCCGGAGCAGTCCCCCGCGCGGGCGCGGCTCGTCCCGGTCCTTCACCGAGAAGTGGTAGAGGATCTGCGGCAGCTCGCGGTAGCTCTGGATCTCGCGCGCGTGGAACGTCACCGTCTCTTCGTGGGTCATCGGCAGCACGAACTCCCGGCCCGCACGGTCGTTGAGCTTGAACACCTCGGGGATGCGGTAGCGCCCGGTGCGCTGCCAGAGCTCGGCCGGTGTCAGGACGGGCATCAGCATCTCCTGGCCGCCGATCGCGTCCATCTCCTCGCGGACGATCTGCACGACCTTCTGGTGCACCCTCCAGCCGAGTGGGAGGAACGTCCACACGCCGGCGGACACCTGGCGGATGAACGCGCCGCGGACGAGGAGCTTGTGGGAGACCGCTTCGGCGTCTGCGGGTGCGTCGCGGAGAGTCGGCACGAACAGCTGGGAGGCGCGCGCAACCACTGGCCACCAAGGCTAATCGATCACCCCGCCGCCCGTGCGGACAACAGACGAGCTACTCGAGCGGGATCAGGCTCGCCTCGGCCATCGCGAGCGCGGCCGGCTTGGCCATCTTGAGGCGCTTCGGGCGCACCATCCCGTCGGCGATCCACTTGTCGATCTCGTGGAAGAGCTCGTCGATCAACACCTCCGACGGGACCTTCCGCAGCACCCGGCCGTGGGCGTAGATGAACCCCACGTCCCGGCCTCCCGCGATCCCGAAGTCGGCGTCGCCGGCCTCGCCCGGGCCGTTCACGGCGCAGCCCATCACCGCGACCTCGATCGCCTGCGGATACGCACGGAGCCGCTCCTCGACGACCTCGGCGAGGGTCTCGACGCCGACGTTGTCCCGGCCGCACGACGGGCACGCGATCATCACCGGGCCGCGCTCCCGCAGCCCGAGCGCCTTCAGGATCTCCCAGGCGACCTCGACCTCGCGCACCGGGTCGGCCGTCAGGGAGACGCGGAACGTGTCGCCGATCCCGTCCGCCAGCAGCGCGCCGATCCCGATCGCGCTCTTGATCGACCCCGCGAACGGCGTCCCGGCCTCCGTCACCCCGAGGTGGAGCGGGTACGGCACCTTCGCGGCGAGCATCCGGTAGGCGCGGATCATCGTCGGGACGTGCGTCGACTTCACGGAGATCTTGAAGTCGCGGTAGTCGAGGCGCTCGAGCAGCTCCACCTCCTCGAGCGCCGCCGCCACGAGCGCCTCGGCCTGATCGCGCTGTGCGACGTCGTGGAGGTGCGCCGGCAGCGAGCCCGAGTTCGCACCGATCCGCATCGAGATGCCGGCCTGCTTGGCAGCCAGTACGACCTCTTCCACGCGGTCCGGCCCACCGATGTTCCCGGGGTTGATGCGAACCGCCGCCACGCCCGCGTCGATCGCGCGCAGGGCGAGGGAGGCGTTGAAGTGGATGTCGGCGATCACCGGCAGCGGCGAGAGCCGCACGATCAGCGGCAGCGCATCGGCGTCCTCCCGCTTCGGGACGGCGACGCGGACGATCTCGCATCCCGCCGACGCGAGCGCGGCGATCTGCGCGGTCGTCGCCTCGACGTCGTGCGTCTTCGTCAGCGTCATCGACTGCACCGCGACGGGCGCCCCACCGCCGAGGGCGACGTTCCCGACCCGGATCTGCACCGCGCTCGCCATCGCGCGTAGTGTAGAGACGCGCCTCCGGGACGGTCCACGACCTCGGACACCGGCGGCGTCGACCGCCTGGCCACCGCGGAGACCGTGCACCGTGCATCCGAGCGCCTTCGCCCGTCCCCCGTCGACCTCGCGCCTCCGCGTCGATCACGGACGGCCGGTCCGCGCTCGGTCGTGAGCCCGATCGAGCCACCACCGTCGCGGTGGGAGCTGATCTCCGCTCCCGACGACTTCCCCGGCGACCTCTGGGCCGTCGGCGGCGACCTCGACGCGGGCACGCTCCTCGAGGCCTACCGTCTCGGGCTCTTTCCGATGCCGTTCGCAGGGAGCACCGGGTGGTTCTCACCGGCCGAGCGGGCGGTCTTCCCACTCAGAGCCTTCCACGTCTCGCGGCGCCTCCGTCGTTCACGGCGACGCTTCCAGATCAGGGTCGACACGGCCTTCGACAGGGTCATCCGCGCATGCGCCGACCCCCGGCGGCCCGGCGCGTGGATCGACGAGCAGATACGCGAGGCCTACGAAGCGCTCCATCGGCTCGGGTGGGCCCACTCCCTCGAGGCCTGGGACGAGGACGGCCTCGCCGGAGGGCTGTACGGCGTTGCCGTCGGCGGCCTGTTCGCGGCCGAGTCGATGTTCACCCGTCGTGCCGACGCGTCGAAGGCAGCACTCTGGGCGCTCGTCGAGCTCCTCCGGAGCGCAGGCGACGACGACCGCAGGCTGCTCGACGCGCAGTGGCAGAGCGCGCACCTGGCGTCCCTCGGCGCCGTCGCCGTCCCGCGAGCGGAGTACGCCCGGCGGCTCGCGGTCGCACTACCGCTCGGGGACCCGTTCGGACGCGGGCCGATCGAGCCTACGAGAGCCGGTTGATGTCGTTCGAGAGCCCGATGAAGAACAAGAGGAGCACGAGCCCGATGCCCACGAACGAGACGCGCTCGTAGATCTCCCTGCGCACGGTACGACCCCGCACGCCCTCGAGGAGAGCGAACACGATATGGCCACCGTCGAGCGGGAGGAGCGGGAGGAGGTTGAGGAGGGCGATCGAGAGCGAGATCAGGCCCAGCACCCAGAAGAAGCTGTCCGCGCCGCGCTCCGCTGCGTCGGACGACCCCTGCACGATTCCGACCGGGCTCGCGATGTCCTCTCGCCCTTCGCGCGTGACGAGCCTTCCGAGGGCCGCTCCGATGTCCTTGGTGACGAGCCCTGTCACGCGCACGGCCTCCCCGGCGGCCGCCGGGAGCGACAGCCCTTCGCCGCGCAGCGCGAACCCGAGGCGGTAGACACCGTCGTCCGACGGGCGCGCGGAGGCCGGCGGGAGCGTCACGCGCTCTCCGTCGCGCACGACGACGAGCGTCAGCGTCCGCCCTCCCGATCCGGAGATCGTCTTCGGGATCATCTGCGGCCCGACTCGGGCCCCGTCGATCTCGGTGATCCGATCGCCTGCCTGGAGACCCATGAGCGCTGCGGGCGACCCCGGGCTGACCGCGTCGATGACGCTCGTGGCACGCCCCCCGCTCGACATGAACAGGACGGTGAAGAGGACGATCGCGAAGAGGATGTTGGCGACGGGCCCTGCCGCGATCGCGGTCACCCGCTTCCACGTCGGTGCCCGCCAGTACGCATCCGGGCCGAGCGCGTCGTCGATGTCCGTCAGCCCCTTCTCGGCAGCGTGCAACGCGCCCGGCGAGAGGTGCTTCATGGGAAGCAGCTCGCGGAGCTCGGCGACCCTCTCGCGCGCAGCCTCGTGATCGCCCGCCGCGAGCGTGCCGCGGAGGCGGTCGACGGATCCGACGAGACCGGGCGCGTCATCGAGGGCTCGCGCGAAGGCGTGGTCGACGTCGGAGGGGGCGGGTCGGTGCATCCCCGGGATCTTCACGAAGCCTCCGAGGGGGATCGCACCGAGCCCGTACTCGATGCCGTTGCGCGTCGTCTTCAGGACCGCCGGCGGGAAGCCCACGTAGAACTTGCGGGGTCGCATCCGCAGCGCGAGCGACGCGAGGAAGTGGCCGAGCTCGTGCACGAAGATGAGGACGCCGAGGCCGAGGATGGCGACGAAGATCGTCATGCCGTGACGAGCCTCCTCGTCGCAGCGGCCCGCGCCTCGGCGTCGGCTTCCACGAGCTCGGCGAGGTCGCGCGCCGGCGCGCCGTCGACGGCCTCGAGCGCGTCCGCGACCGCCTCGGCGATGTCGAGGAACCGGATGCGCCCGTCGAGGAAGGCCTCGACGGCGACCTCGTTGGCCGCGTTGTACGCGCACGGGAACGTCCCTCCACGCTCCCCGGCGGCACGCGCGAGTTCGAGCAGCGGGAAGGTCTCGGTGTCGGGCGCCTCGAAGGACAGCGTCAGGCCTGCCGCGAGGTCGAGGCCCGGTACCGATGTCGCCGCCCGCTTCGGGTAGGTGAGCGCGTAGGAGATCGGCACCCGCATGTCGGGCACCCCGACGTGCGCGAGCGAAGCCCCGTCGCGGAAGCGGACGATCCCGTGCACGATCGACGACGGATGGACGACGATCTCGATCCGCTCGTAGGGGACGCCGAACAGCCAGTGGGCCTCGATGAGCTCGAGCCCCTTGTTGGCGAGCGTGGCGGAGTCGACGGTGATCTTGGGCCCCATGTGCCAGGTCGGATGGGCGAGCGCCTCTGCTGCCGTGACGTCGCTGAGCTCGGCACGTGTTCGGCCCCTGAAGGGCCCACCGGACGCGGTCAGGACGAGCGAGTCGACCTCGGCGGCACTCCTGCCCTCGAGGCACTGGTGGAGCGCCGAGTGCTCGCTGTCGACGGGGAGAAGGAGGCCACCGCCGCGACGACGGGCTTCGGTCGCGAGGCTCCCCGCGGCGACGAGGCTCTCCTTGTTGGCGAGCGCGAGATCGACGCCGTTCTCGAGCGCCCACAGGGTGGCGCCGACGCCGGCGAACCCGACGATCGCGTTCAGCACGAGGTCGGGCTCCGACGACTCCAGCAGATCGGTTCCGTCGCCGCCGACCTGCACGTGCTCGACCCCGTGCGCGGCGGCGAGGGCGTCGAGGGGAGTCGATCCGGAATGGAGTGCGCAGATCTCGAGCCCGGGATGGTCGCCGACGACCTCGATCGCCTGTCGGCCGATCGAGCCCGTCGCGCCGAGCAGGGCGATCCGTCTCATCGGCTGGAAGGGTACCCGGGACGGGCGCGGATGCCGATTCAGCTCACGTTACGCCGAAGGCGAGGAGCACGGCGTAGGCGGCCGGGCCGGCGAAGAGCAGGGAGTCGATACGGTCGAGGACGCCTCCGTGCCCTGCGAGCACGCGGCCGGAGTCCTTGACGCCGAGGTCCCGTTTGACCGCCGACTCGAAGAGGTCCCCCAGCACCCCGGCGACCACCACCGCGGCACCGAGGACGAGAGACTCGGGGATCGAGAGGAACTCCTCCCGATCGCCGTAGAGGACGAGGAAGGCGACCGTGACGCCCGCGACGAGCCCGGCGAGGAAGCCCTCCCACGACTTGCCGGGGGAGATCGCCGGGGCCATCTTGTGGCGGCCGATCGCCCGTCCCACGAAGTACGCGAACGTATCGCTCGCGAACACCGCGAACAGGACGGCCACGATCGTCCACCAGCCGTAGTCGGGGACGTCCCGGACGAGCACGAGGCATGCGATGCCACCGATCACCCACAGGACGCCCGCCGTCGTCGTCGAGACCGCAGCCGTGAACGCGGGCCGCGACTGCGAGAGCAGGAAGACCAGGAACGCGAAGCAGAGCGTCGAGAGGAGGCCGATCGCCATCCACGGGATGCCGCCGAGCTGGAGGCCGACGAGCGTCGCCACTGCCGCGGCATAGCCGCCGAGACGCAGGGGGCGGAGCGTCCCACCGATCGCGTACAGCTCGTGGAGGGCGAGCAGGCCGCCCGCGAGGGCGAGGCCCGTCAACCACCAGCCGTCGAGGTAGACGAGCCCGATCACGAGAGGAAGGAGGACGGCCGCGACGACGATGCGCGACCAGAACGGGCTCATCGGTCAGCGCGCTCCGAATCGCCGGCCGCGCCGCGCGTACTCGTCGATCGCCTGGCGCAGGTCGTTCTCGTCGAAGTCCGGCCACAGCGTCTCGGTGAAGACGAGCTCCGCGTATGCCGCCTCCCAGAGCAGGAAGTTCGAGATCCGGAGCTCTCCCGAGGTGCGTACGAGCAGGTCGACCTCGGGGAGGTCGGGCGCGTAGAGGCGAGCGGCGACGGCGGCCTCGTCGACCGCGTCCGGTGCGACACCGTCGGCGATCAGCCGGCGGGCTGCGTCGACGAGCTCGGTACGCCCGCCGTAGTCGAACGCGATCCACAGCCCGAGCGTTCCGAGCCCTGCCGTCGCCTGCTCGAGCTCGTCCATCTTCTCGCCCAACCAGTCGGGGACACGATCGCGCCGACCGATGAAGCGTGTGCGGACACCCTGCCGAGCGAGGTCGGGGAGCTCGCGGTCGATCGTCTCGGAGAGGATCTCCATCAGCGTCGCGACCTCGTGCGGGGGCCGCGCCCAGTTCTCGGTCGAGAACGCGTACACGACGAGGGACGAGATCCCGACGTCGATCGCTGCCTCGACGGTGCGCCGGAGCGCACGCGTGCCCTCCCGGTGGCCGTCCGCGACGGGCCGCCCGTGCGCTCTCGCCCAGCGGCCGTTCCCGTCCATGATGATCGCGACGCACCCTGGAACGGCCGGTGCCGGTTGGTGGAGCGTGGGATCCGCGTACGTGTCGTGCCGCGATGTCGTCATCGGTGCCCTCGCCGGCGTCGTCGCCGCTCGGAGCAGGCCGCCGTCGCCTGGACCGCCGAAGCAGGCCGGGCGGCGACGAACGTGCTCAGACCTCCATGATCTCGGCTTCCTTCGCCTTCAGCAGCTCGTCGATGCGCTGGACGTGGTCGTCCGTGAGCTTCTGCGCCTGCGCCTCGGCCCGCCGCTCTTCGTCGTCGCCGACCTCGCCGTTGCGCACCAGCTCCTCGAGATGGCGCATCACGTCCCGTCGCACGTTGCGGACCGCGACGCGCCCGTCCTCCGCATACCGCCGGACGAGCTTGACGAGCTCCTTGCGACGCTCCTCGGTCAGCTGCGGGATCGGCAGGCGGATCACCTTGCCGTCGTTCGACGGCGTGAGCCCGAGGTCGGACTCCATGATCGCCTTCTCGATCGTCTTGATCGACGACGGGTCGTACGGCTGCACGGAGAGCAGCCGCGGCTCCGGCGTGCTCAGCGACGCGATCGTGTTGAGAGGCGTCGGCGTGCCGTAGTAGTCGACGGTGATCCTGTCGAGCAGCGCGGTCGAGGCTCGCCCGGTACGCACGCTGTTGAACTCCTGACGAGTTGCCTCGATCGACTTGTCCATGCGTCGTTCGCAGTCGGCGAGGAAGTCCTCGATGGCGCCCATGTCAGTCCTCCTTCCGGGTCTCGACGAGCGTGCCGATCCGCTCGCCGGCGGCGACGCGGTCGATGTTCCCGTCCGCAAGCTCGAAGACGTGGATCGGCAGGTGGTTGTCCATGCACAGCGAGAGGGCGGTCGTGTCCATGACGCGGAGCCCGCGCTCGATCGCCTCCAGATGCGTCAGCTCGGGGATGAACTTCGCGTCGGCGTCGAGCTTCGGGTCGCCGTCGTACACGCCCGCGACGCCGTTCTTGGCCATCAGGATCGCCTCGGCCCCGATCTCGAGCGCGCGCAGCGCCGCCGCCGTGTCGGTGGTGAAGAACGGGTTGCCCGTCCCGGCGGCGAAGATCACGACCCGCCCCTTCTCGAGGTGACGGATCGCCCGACGCCTGATGTACGGCTCCGCGACCTCGGACACCTCGATCGCCGACTGGACGCGCGTCTGGACGCCGAGGCGCTCGAGAGCGTCCTGGAGCGCGAGCGCGTTGAGGAGCGTCGCGAGCATTCCGGCGTAGTCGGCCGTCGCCCGGTCCATCCCCTCCGCCGCAGCACTCATGCCCCGGTAGAAGTTGCCGCCGCCGACGACGATCGCGAGCTCCGTCCCGCGCGCGTGCACGAGCACGACCTCGTGGGCGATCGACCCGACGGTCTTCGGGTCGACGCCGTACTCGCGATCGCCCATCAGGCTCTCTCCGGAGAGCTTCAGCAGGACACGCCGAAACGGCGTTGCCACGCCGGTCGGCGCGACCTGCGTCGCCTCTTCCGGACGGGCGGTCACGCGCCCGCGACCGACACGAGGGCGAAGTCCTCGACCGTGGCGTTCTCTTCCGCGAGCACCTGGCCGACCGACTTCGACTGGTCGTGAATCCAGGCCTGGTCGACGAGGACACCTCCCGGCATCGCGGCGAAGAAGCGCTTGGCGAGCATCCCGTCGACGATCTTCTCACGTGCCGCCTCGGGCTTCGACCGCACTTCCTCGGAGTTGAGGTAGATGCGTCGCTCGGCCTCGACGGTCTCGGCCGGGACGTCGTCGCGCGTGCGCCACTCCGGCCTCCCGAAGGAGATGTGCATCGCGAGCTGCCGTGCGAGCTCGGCGCTGCCTCCGTCGAGCTTCACGAGGACGCCGATCTTGTTCGCCGGCGGGTGCACGTACTGGGCCAGCGTCCCGCCTTCGAGGCGCCTGGCTCCGACGACGACGATGTTCTCACCGAGCTTGCCCATCAGCTCCAGTCGCTCGGGCTCGAGCCCATCGACGGCACCGGGGCCGTCCGCGTGGACTGCTCGGAGCACGGCCTCGGCGAAGCCGCGGAACTCGTCGCTGCGCGACACGGGCTCCGTCTCGCACCCCACGCCGACGATCGTCCCGGCGTCCTCCTCCAGGACGACGCCGACCAGCCCCTCGGTGGTCGCCCGGTCGGCCCGCTTCCCTGCGGCCGCCATTCCCTTCTCCCGGAGCAGCGTCACGGCTGCATCGACGTCCCCCCCGGTCTCCTGGAGCGCGCGCTTGCAGTCCATCATCCCGGCGCCGGTGCGGTCACGGAGCTCCTTGACGAGCCCCGCGCTGATCTCGGTCGTGTTGCTCACGTGGTCTCACTCCCCTCGGCGACCCCTGCCGCCGTCGACGCCTCGTCGGCAGCCGCCGCGGGCTCCTCCGGGGCACTCTCGGCCGGTGCGGCTTCCTCCGGGGCACTCTCGGCCGGTGCGGCTTCCTCCGGCGCGCTCTCGGCCGGTGCGGGCTCCTCCGGGGCACTCTCGGCCGGTGCGGGCTCCTCCGGGGCACTCTCGGCCGCCGCGGGCTCCTCCGGCGCGCTCTCGGCCGGCGCGCCGGCCGTCTCCGGTGCCGTCTCGGCCACCGCGGGCTCCTCCGGCGCGCTCTCGGCCGGCGCGCCGGCCGTCTCCGGTGCCG